>NZ_JAPDBE010000023.1:0-74650 GCF_027705025.1 Aeromonas sp. D3
GGAAGGGGTGTGAATATCAAAGCGTGTTTGCATGAGGCGCTGGGGCACCCCATGCAACACGTAATTGGGACATAGCCTTTTATATCGCCTTGCTGGTCTCGGCCGACCTGCTCTACCAGCAGGCTCGCAACGAAGCGCTGATCAACCTCGGCTGGGCACTGGCAGGCTTGCTGCTGCTGTTGCCGGTGATCTGGCTGGTCTCCCGCCGCACCGCGACCCCCCTGCTGGCCCTGACTCAAGAGGCGGAACGGATCCAGCACTTCGACTTCGGCGAGAGCCGGGTGCCGGAATCGGCGATCCGCGAGATCGACGATCTGGCCCGTACCATGTCCGGCATGCGACTGACCCTGGGCAACTTCATGAACATGGGCCGGGCACTGGCGGCGGAACACCGCTTCGACTCCCTGCTCAGTCGCATACTGCACGAGACCATAGCCGCCGTGCAGGCCGAAGGGGGCTGCCTCTACCTGGCGCAAGAGCAGAGCATGGTGGCCGTCCAGGCGCTCTGGCGGCAACAGTCTCTGCCCGCCGAGCAGGCTCCCTGGCAGGAGGCGCTGCTCGGCAAGCTGGCTCATGGCGAGCGGCTCACCCTGGCCGTCGACGAACGGGGCTGGCAGCAACATCTGGCGAGCTGGGGCCCCTTCCCCGGCCCTTGCCAGCTGGTCGCCGAGCCACTGTGCAATCATAGACAGGAGCTGATCGGCTGCCTGCTGTTGATCCTGCCCGGCTGCTCTGCCCGCGAACTGGCCTCGCGCATCAGCCTGATCGAGGCGCTGGCAGGCACGTCTGCTTCCGCCATCGAGAACCAGCGCCTGCTGGAGGAGCAGAAACAGCTGCTGGAGTCCTTCATCGAGCTGATGGCAGGGGCCATCGATGCCAAGAGTCCCTACACGGGTGGCCACTGCCAGCGGGTACCCGAATTGACCCGGATGCTGACCGAAGCGGCCTGTGCCCAGCAGCAGGGCCCCTTCGCCGACTTTCGGCTCAATGAAGAGGAGTGGGAGGCCATTCACATCGCGAGCTGGCTGCACGACTGCGGCAAGGTCACCACGCCGGAGTTTGTGGTCGACAAGGCCACCAAGCTGGAGACTATCTACGATCGGATCCACGAGATCCGTACCCGCTTCGAAGTGCTCAAACGCGACGCCTATATCGAGGTGCTGGCGGCCCGTCTGCCGGCGTCAGAACAGGAAGCGGCAAGAGCGGAGGTGGTACCACTCTGGAGCACCCTGGATCAGGAGTTCGCCTTCGTCGCCGAGTGCAACCTGGGCGGGGAATGGATGGCACCGGAGAAGCTGACACGGCTCGATGCCATCGCCAACCGCACCTGGTTGCGCACCCTGGATGACAGGCTCGGCATCAGCCGGGAGGAGCTCAAGCTGCACCAGAACGAACCGGCCCCCCATTTGCCCTGTATCGAGCCACTGCTGGCTGACAAGACAGTCCACCTCATACCCCGCCCCGTCCACGACAGCCTGGATGAACGCAATCCCTGGGGCTTCAAGGTCAGGGTGCCGACCTATCTCTACAACCGGGGGGAGCGCTATAACCTGGCCATCGGCCGCGGCACCCTCACAGAAGAGGAGCGCTACAAGATCAACGAGCACATCATCCAGACCATCCGCATGCTGGAGCGGCTCCCCTTCCCGCGCCATTTGCGCAATGTGCCCGAGATCGCCGGTGGACATCATGAACGCATGGACGGCAAGGGTTACCCCCGCCAGTTGCTGGGGCAACAGATGAGCATCCCGGCCCGCATCATGGCCATCGCCGACATCTTCGAGGCGCTGACCGCCAGCGATCGCCCCTACAAGTCGGGCAAGACGGTGGCTCAATCCCTGGCCATCATGCAGAACATGGTGCGTGAGCAGCACATAGACCCGGCACTGTTTGCCCTGTTCGTCAGCAGCGGTATCTGGCGCGACTATGCCCAGCGTTTTCTGGCGCCGGAACAGCTGGATCAGGTGGATGAAGAGGCTCTGCTGGCCACACAGGCATAGACAGGGTTCATATTTTCTTACATTTGTATGCTGGTTTGAGCAGGCCCGCTTGGTTATAACTGTGCCCTACAGCGAAGGGGGAGCAAAAGACTCCCCCTCACTCTTTATCACACCACATGGTTCAGGTTATTTATGTCAAAACATCTCATCATGCTGGGCGCGCTGGCGCTGTCCGGCTGCGCCCTGTTGTCGCCACCCCCGCCCACCGTCACCCCTGTCAATCTGGCCGATGCCAGCCAGCGGGGTTTCTATATCGAATGCAGCAGCATGACGGCCTGCTTCCAGCAGGCCAACCAGACCTGCCCCCAGGGATACAAAGAGACGGATCGTCGTCAGAAGACGCTCTACTCCACCCAGTACACAACGGGCAGCTATGACGAAGAGAAGAAAATATACAAGGCGGGCACACCCCACCGCATCGCCAATACTGTCCATTCGTTGACCATTCAGTGCCCAAAGGATGTGAGCATCACGCCGCGCTAGTAGCCTGTTGGCAACAACGAACAAAGGGCCCGAGGGCCCTTTTCTCATCGCGGTAACACCACCTCAGCGCGTTGCCTCGGCATGCTGGCGGGCCAGCTCGCGGCTCATGGCCTCCCGCATCTTGAACTTCTGCAGCTTGCCGGTCACCGTCATGGGGTACTCCTCCACGAAACGTATGTATCTTGGCACCTTGAAGTAGGCGATGCGGGCCGAGAGGAAGTGCTTGATCTCCTCCTCGCTGACCATCTGATCCGGCCTCAGCTTGACCCAGGCACACACCTCCTCCCCGTAACGCTCGCTGTCGACACCAAACACGGCGGCATCCTGCACCGCAGGATGATCGTAGAGCCGATCCTCTATCTCGCGGGGATAGATGTTCTCGCCACCGCGGATGATCAGCTCCTTGCTGCGCCCCACTATCTGCACATAACCCTCTTCATCCATGATGCCGATATCACCCGAGTGCAACCAGCCTTCATCATCTATGGTTTCCGCTGTCTTGACCGGGTCCTGCCAGTAACCCTGCATGACCCCCTTGCTGCGGCAGCAGATCTCACCCCGCTCGCCAATGGGCACCAATTCACCGCTCGGGTCAATCAGTTTGATCTCGGTGTGGTCGAGGGCGCGGCCCACAGTGGTGACCCGCTTGTCCAGCGCCGCATCGATGGCGGTCATGTGATTGATGGGGCTGCACTCGGTCTGACCGTAGGCAATGGTCACCTCTGTCATGTGCATCAGGGTCTGCACCTTGCGCATCAAGGGCTCGGGGCAAATCGCCCCTGCCATAATGCCGGTGCGCAAAGAGGAGAGATCAAACTCACCAAAACCGGGCAACTCCAGCTCGGCGATGAACATGGTCGGCACGCCATGCAAGGCAGTGCAACGCTCCTCGCTCACCGTCTGCAGGGTCGCCACAGGATCGAACGCTTCCGACGGAAACAGGGCGCAGGCCCCCACGCTGATGCACACCAGATTGCCAAGCACCATGCCAAAGCAATGGTAGAGCGGCACGGGTATGCAGAGCCTGTCCTGCTCGCTGAACGCCATGCCCCGCGCCACCTGCCGGCCATTGTTGAGAATGTTGCCATGGCTCAGGGTGGCGCCCTTGGGGCTGCCCGTGGTACCCGAGGTGAACTGGATGTTGATGGCATCATCCGGTTTGAGGGTCGCCGCCACCCGGGCAAGCCAGGCCGGATCCTGCACATCCCCCAGGGCCTGCACGGCGCTGAAGTTCAGCATACCCGGCGTTTGCGCCTCCCCGAGCCGGATCACCATCTCCAGGCTCGGCAAGCGGGCGCTGGCCAGCTGCCCCGGCGGCGAGCTTGCCAGCTCGGGGGCCAGCTCATTGAGCATTGCGAGGTAGTCGCTTCCCTTGAAGGCACTGGCACAGATGAGGGCGCGGCAACCCACATTGTTGATGGCAAACTCAAGCTCGTAGTTGCGATAGGCTGGGTTGATGCAGACCATGATGGCGCCGATGCGGGCCGTGGCGAACTGCACCAGGCACCACTCTATGTTGTTTGGCGACCAGATGCCGACCCTGTCCCCCGGCTGGATACCGAGCGCCAGCAAGCCCAGTGCCAGCCTGTCTATCTGGATGAGGTATTCACGGTAGCTCCAGCGGATCTGCTGGTGACGCACTACAACGGCGGGGCGGTCGGGGAAACGTTCGGCTATCTCTTGCAGATATTCGCCAATGGTCTGGTGAAGCAAGGGCTGGTCGCAAGGACCGGTCCGGTAGCTGAGCAGTGAGGTCATGGGGTGACTCCTGGCCACATTCGATGGGTATTGCCTACTGCTCGGCTGGCACGCTTTTTTCAGCTTGTTACGTTAATGTAAAAACCACCCATTAAAAAGACTCACTTTGGTCTAATACTCACCATAAAAAACGGCCAACCCAAGTTGACCGTTTTAAATCCCAGACTCTTGCCTTAGAACAGCAGATGCGCCACACCGGCAATGACCGGCAGGGTCACCAGGGTGCGCAGCAGGAAGATGACAAACAGCTCCCACAGCTTGACCGGGATCTTGCTGCCCAGCAGCAGGGCGCCCACTTCCGACATATAGATGAGCTGGGTGACCGACATGGCGGCAATCACGAAGCGGGTGATGTCGCTCTCTATGGTCGAGGCCAGCACGGCCGGGATGAACATGTCGGCAAAACCAACCATGATGGTCCTGGAGGCGGCCTCGGCCTCCGGCAGTTGCAGCAGCTCCAGCAAGGGAACAAATGGCGCACCCAGCCAGTTGAAGATGGGGGTATGCTCGGCCAGCATCAGGGCACAGGTGCCGATCGCCATCACCACCGGCAACACGCCAAACACCATGTCCAATGCATTCTTCACCCCTTCCCGCGCGACCGCACCAAGATCGGTGACACTCTCCGCCTTGGTCAGCGCACGCTCGTAGCCATAGCTCATCACGCTGTGCTGATGGGGTACTGACTCCTGCTTGCGGCACAGGGGCGTGCCATCGGCATAGATGTCCTTCTTCCAGGAGAGCGGCGGCAGGCGCGGCACCACTATGGCGGCGACCACACCCGCCAGACAGACAGTCAGGTAGAAGGGCACGAACATATGCTCCAGCTTCACCTGGGAGATCACCACCAGGCAGAAGGTGATGGAGACAGCTGAGAAGGTGGTGCCGATGACGGCGGCCTCACGCTGGGTATAGAACTTGCCCTCGTACTGTTTGCTGGTCAGCAAGATGCCAACGCTGCCATCCCCCAACCAGGAGGCGAAGCAATCCACGGCGGAGCGCCCCGGCAAACGAAACACAGGGCGCATGATGCGGGTCATCATGGTGCCAACAAACTCCAGCAGACCGAAATCCAGCAGCAGAGGCAACAACAGACCTGCGAAGATGAACACCGAGAACAGCACAGGCAGCAGATCGTGCAGCACCAGACCGCCGGTAGCACCGGAACGCAGCACCTCTGGCCCCGCATTGAAGAAGGTCAGCAGCACGAACACGCCACCCAGTACCCGCACACTGGCCCAGAAAGGGGAGACGTTGAACAGGCTGTTGAGGAAGGGGCGACGCACCAGGATCGCTGGCTTGAACAGCCAGGCGATCAGCGTCATCAGCATGGTAGTGGTAATGATGGCACTGACCATGGCCACCAGATAATCGGCAAATACCGTTTGCACCAGCTTCGCCAGCACGGCAACCGGAATGGTGACGTTCTCGTCATAGATGACGGGGGTCATGAACAGCAGGATCCCGATGAGTGACGGGACCAGGAACATCAGCACGTTGCGACGAGTATTGAGCGCAGGCGCTTGCAGAGTCTTTTCCAGCATGGTCTACAGCCTTAATGTTACTTTTCCTTAGCCAGGTCAACTTGCATATTCATGCTCTCGCCCGACAAAACGGGCGCAAGAATACTCCAAAAAAATGCACAAACAAGCCCTTAATGGATCATTTCAAGCATAAATATTTTTGCAGGCGAACCTTCCATAAGAACGACCTCAAACAGATACGCATATCAATTCATTACGAATGGTTAGCATATTGTTTCAGCAAGGTTACATTCAGGTGCGCAGTATAATCCGTTGCGGTTGGCAGGCAATAAGTGACATAAGAAATATATCTATGTGGTGATCCGATCGATCCAGATGCGCCCCATAAAAAACCGGAGCCTGTTGCCAGGCTCCGGTTTTTCTCATCGGTGGGCAGAGGTGCTGCACCGATCAGGCAGGACAGAGTGATCAGTCACGAACATAGATGACTTCAACGCCATCATCTTCGTCATCATCCCAGTCTTCCTCATCGAGCCCCTCATCGAAGGCCATGGAGGCGGCCAGCGCTTCGGCTTCAGCTTGGGCCAACTGGTTCTTGTGGTAGTCATCCCACTTGAACTCCACCTTCTCGATGGCGTCCCTGGCATCTTCCGCCAGTTGACGAGGCATGGTATCCAGCAGATCCAGGATGTCGTAGCACACCTTCTTGGTGCCTTCCTTGCTGATGGCGGAGATCTGGTAGACGGGGCCTTCGTAGGCCAGCGCCGTCTTGACGCGCTCCATCACCTCGACCGCCTCTTCTTCCAGGATCAGATCCATCTTGTTGAACACCAACCAGCGCGGCTTGCCAGCCAGCTCGGGGCTGTACTTTTCCAGCTCCTTGACGATAGTCACGGCGTTCTCGGCAGGATCCGAGTCATCGACCGGGCAGATATCGACCAGGTGGATCAAGACCCGGCAGCGCTCGAGATGCTTGAGGAAGCGAATACCGAGGCCTGCGCCCTCGGCGGCACCTTCGATCAGACCCGGAATGTCGGCTATCACGAAGGAGCGGGAGTTCTCGCCACGCACCACCCCCAGGTTCGGCACCAGAGTAGTGAAGGGGTAATCGGCTACCTTGGGACGAGCGGCGGACACGGCACGGATAAAGGTGGACTTGCCAGCATTGGGCAGACCCAGCATGCCGACATCGGCCAGCAGCAGCAGTTCCAGCTTCAGAGTACGCACTTCACCCGGCGTACCGCTGCTCTTCTGGCGCGGCGCCCGGTTGACGGAGCTCTTGAAACGGGTGTTGCCCAGACCGTGGAAGCCACCTTTGGCGACCAGCAGCTTCTGACCATGGTGGGTCAGATCACCCAGCAGTTCGCCTGTGTCTTCATCGCTGGCACGGGTACCGACCGGCACACGCAGTATCCTGTCCTTGCCGCGACGGCCGGTACAGTTGGCACTCTGGCCATTCTCACCGCGCTCGGCCGCGTGAAAACGCTCGAAACGGTAGTCGATCAGGGTATTCAGGTTTTCGTCGGCAATCAGATAGACATCGCCACCGTCGCCACCGTCACCGCCATCCGGGCCGCCGTTCGGGATGTACTTTTCACGGCGAAAGCTCACACAACCGTTACCACCGTCACCGGCATCGACTCGAATCTGGACTTCATCAACAAACTTCATAGGTAACCGTCACCTTAATTCGAAAAACCGATACGCAATTATAGTGGTACAGGCCCCTGCGGGCGATACGCATCTTAGCGATGAATGCCCCGCGCAACACCAGGCACATCTACGTTCCGTTTTTTCGTAAACTGCGTCAGAAAAACAAAAGCCCCGCCTGTTGGCGGGGCTTCGGATCCTTGCGGTCCGTAATTACTCAGCAACGATGCTAACGTACTTACGATTCAGCGGACCTTTAACTTCGAACAGGATCTTGCCAGTCGCTTTCGCGTACAGGGTGTGATCCGTGCCCAGACCAACGTTGGTGCCAGCGTGGAACTTGGTGCCACGTTGACGAACGATGATGCTGCCTGCCAGAACTGTTTCGCCGCCGAAACGCTTAACGCCAAGGCGTTTAGCTTCAGAATCGCGACCGTTGCGGGATGAACCGCCAGCTTTTTTGTGTGCCATTTATCGGACTCCTCTAATTAAGCGCTGATGCCAGTGATTTTGACTTCAGTGAACCACTGACGGTGGCCCGCTTGCTTACGATGGTGCTTACGACGACGGAACTTGACGATAGTCACTTTCTCGCCACGGCCGTGAGCCACAACTTCAGCTACAACCTTGCCACCTTCAACGAAAGGAGCACCTACTTTAAAAGTGTCGCCTGCAGCAACCATCAGAACTTCATTGAAGTCGATAGTAGCGCCAGTCTCAACGTTCAGCTTTTCCAGACGAACGATTTGACCTTCGGCCACACGGTGTTGTTTTCCGCCGCTTTGGAATACCGCGTACATTTGATTAACTCCGTAAAGGCGTGTCTTTTGCTCAAGGCCAGACACGCGCAAAAACCTATAACAATGGGCCGGCATTCTACGCAAATCGATTTGCTCAGGCAAGGCCAATTTAGCAAAAAGTTTATTTTGTGCGCATATCTGCCGCCGTGAATAAACGCTTAACTGTAACCCATTGTGAAATCGTGTAGAATCCCCGCCATTACTAAAACCGCAGTTATTGCTGCCGTCACGTTACGAGACTTATGGACCAACAGACTATCCGTGCGCTCTGTGCTGCCGACATGACGGCGGTGAATGAACTGATCCTGGCGAGACTTCAGTCCGATGTCAGCCTGATCAACCAGCTGGGTTTCTATATTGTCAGTGCAGGCGGGAAACGGATGCGCCCCATGCTGACAGTGATGGCCGCCCGCGCACTGGGATACGAAGGTCAGGATCATCTCAAACTCGCCGCCATCATCGAATTCATTCATACCTCTACCCTACTGCACGATGACGTGGTCGACGAATCCGACCTGCGCCGTGGCCGGGAGACCGCCAATGCGCTGTTTGGCAATGCTGCCAGCGTGCTGGTCGGCGACTACCTCTACAGCCGCTCCTTCCAGATGATGAGCGAGCTTTCCAACCTGCGAGTGATGGAAATCCTGTCGGATGCCACCAATACCATCGCAGAGGGGGAAGTGTTGCAGCTGATGAACTGCAACGATCCGGACACCACGGAACAGAGCTACATGACGGTCATCTACTGCAAGACCGCCAAACTGTTCGAGGCCGCCACCCGCCTCGCGGCCGTGCTGACCCATCAGCCCGAGCCCGTCGAGCAAGCCATGACCGACTACGGCAAGTATCTTGGCACAGCCTTCCAGATCATCGATGACGTCATGGACTACTGCTCCCAGAGCGATGAGATGGGCAAGAACGTCGGTGACGATCTGGCCGAAGGCAAACCGACCCTGCCGCTGCTGCGGGCCATGGAAGTGGGCTCACCCGAAGAGCGCCAGCTGGTGCGTGATGCCATCGAGCATCGCAACGGCATGGAGCATCTCGACCAGATCTTGGCCATTCTGGATCGTACCGGTGCGCTGGAATACTCCCGCATGCGGGCCCGAGAAGAGGCTGACAAGGCGATTGCCGCCCTCGCCATCCTGCCGGACTCCCAGCACAAGCAGGCGCTGGAAACCCTGGCCCAGATGGCGGTACAACGCAGCGCCTGAGTCAACGACTCCTGCTTGCTGAATAAAAAAGAGGCCTCGGGCCTCTTTTTTATTGTCTGCGCTGCAATGGAACTCAGAGCCAGCCACATGATTCAGTGACCCAGCATCCAGAGGATGACGGCGCCCGCCACCACCAGAGATCCACCGATACGGCGCAGTTGTTCCGGTGGCTGTTCGCTCAGCAGCCGCAGCATCTGTTGCCAGGCTTTGGGCATCAGCAAGGGGCCAAGCCCTTCAAACAGCAATAGCAGCCCCAATCCCATTAAAATGGATGTCAGCATCCCCTCTCCTCGCGCAAAAAAGCCGCCAGTATCGGCGGTTGGTCTCATGCCATAAAGCAAAAGGGCCTGAATCATCAGGCCCTTTGGTCTTATGCTTGTCTCTTACTGCTTGGCGCCGTGAGGAGACTTGAGGTAGCGGAAGAACTCGCTGTCTGGTTTGAGCACCATCAGGTCGTTACCACCGGCAAAACTCTTGCGATAGGCCTCCATGCTACGCACGAAGCTGAAAAACTCGGGGTCTTTCTTGTAGCTGTCGGCATAGATTTTGGCGGCTTCGGCATCCCCTTCACCACGCAGCTGACGCGAATTACTCTCGGCATCGGCGATCATGACGGTCACTTTGCGGTCGATGTCAGCTCGCAGGATTTCGGCCTGCTCGCGACCCTGGGAGCGATGCTCACGGGCTACCGCATTACGTTCGGCACGCATCCGCTGATAGATGGAGTTGGAGACCTCGACCGGCAGGTTGATCTGCTTGATCCGCACGTCTACCACTCTGATGCCAAGCTCGGAGGAGCGCGCCATCTTCATCAGGGCATCTTCCATCACGGTACTGCGCTCACCGGAGACGATGTCCTTGATGGTGCGGTTACCGATCTCGGAACGCAGACCGTTGTTGATCTTGCGCTTGAGCAGGTCTTCAGCCTGGATCTTGTTGCCACCACCCGTTGCCAGGTAGTACCGGGAGAAATCCTCGATCTTCCACTTCACGTAGGAGTCGATGATGAGATCTTTCTTCTCGGAGGTCACGAAACGGTCAGCCTGGCTGTCGATAGTCTGGATGCGAGCATCCATCTTGCGAACCTGATCGATGAAGGGCACCTTGAAGTGCAGGCCCGGCTCATAGAGCCGAGCTTCACCGGATTCAACTCGCTTCACCTTGCCAAACTGCACCACTATTCCTTTCTGCCCTTCATCAACAACAAAGATGGAGGAGAAGCAGACCATGGCAGCCACAGCGATGACACCAATAGCTATTTTTTTCATCTATTAGTTTCTCCCTGAGCTGAAACGATCACCGCTACGCAGCGGAGTCGGAGTGGAGTTTGCACCGTCATTGGTGACCGGTGCCGCATCGGCGGCAGTCACTGCACTGGCAGATCGCGCAGGCGAGACGGCATTGGCTTGACCAGACAGCTTGTCGAGAGGCAGATAGATCATGCTGTTGTTGCCATCAGGCATGTCGACCAGCACCTTGTTGGCCTGTTGATAGAGCTCTTCCATGGTTTCCAGGTAGATACGCTCACGAGTCAAGTCAGGCGCGGCCTGGTACTGGGGCAACAGCTCGTTGAAACGGGCAACTTCACCCTTGGCCTTCAGCACAATCTGGGACTTGTAACCTTCGGCTTCCTGTTCCAGCCGCTTGACAGTACCACGTGCTTTTGGCTCGACTTCACGGGCATAGGCTTCCGCTTCACGAATGAAGCGCTGCTCATCTTCCTGGGCGGAGATGGCATCATCGAAGGCGTCTTTAACCTCTTCTGGCGGACGAGCCGGCAAGAAGTTGACGTCGACAATCTGCAAACCCATTTGATAAGGCGTGACTATTTTTTCGATGCCATCCCAGGTTTCACGACGAACTTGCTCACGCCCTGTGGTCAAAATATCATCCATACGGGTATGGCCGATGACATAGCGCAGTGAACTGTCGGTAGCCTGGCCCAGACTCTCTTCAGCATTGGTCACGCTGAACAGATACTGTTCGGGATCGACGACACGGTACTGCACGTCCATCTCGACCCGCACCACGTTTTCATCCTGAGTCAGCATAAAACCTGAAGCAGGCAGAGAACGCACTGACTCCACATCCACCGGGATCACCCGATCAATGAAGGTCGGCTTCCAGCGCAAGCCGGGCTCTACGTTGTGAGAGTACTCGCCAAAACGCAGAATAACCCCTCGTTCAGCTTCGCGAATGGTGTAGAAGCCGCTGACGACCCACACCACCACAGCGATCACCAAAGCGATAGAGAGACCAAAACGGCCCATCTCGCCACCTGACTTGCCACCACCCAGCAAACCACCAAAACGGCGGCTTACCTTGCGCAACATCTCGTCCAGATCAGGGGGTCCCTGATTCTTGCCGTTGTTCCCCCAAGGGTCACGGTCTTTGCCGTTGTTTCCAGGCTCATTCCAAGCCATCAGCATCTCCATTAATACAAGCGGATGGATATCACCTCTATCTGATCATCGATCGTTGATGAAGCCTGTAAGCATTCATCTTCATCCACGACTCAATGCCTGATAAAGCGTTGTAAATTCTCGCCTTCCTGTTTCACGAGGCGGTTCCAGTCGGCCAATTGCAGCCGAACTTGCAACACAAAATCCCCCTCCTCGCTAAAACCTTCCTGCTCAATGCCTTTGAGACGATAGAGCGCACTTCGCAATCTGGCGGCCGAAGGGGGCAACTGCAAGGTGTGATGCACCATGGATCCGGCCAGCAACTCGGTCAGGGCCGTAAACAGGTATTCACAGCCTTCACCGCTCTGGGCAGACAACCAGAGTCGCACCGGGCGCCCCTCATCATCCCGCTCCAGACCTGCCGGACGATCCGCCAGCTTGTCTATCTTGTTACAGATCATCAACTGGGGTCGGTCATCGGCCTCAATTTCAGCCAACACTTGCTGCACCGAATCGATATTCTCTTGCATCTGTTCGTCGGCACAATCCACCACGTGCAGCAACAAGTCCGCTTCGCGGGTCTCCTGCAGCGTCGCTTTGAAGGCCGCGACCAGATCATGGGGCAAGTGTCGAATAAATCCAACTGTATCCGCCAGAATCACATCACCCACATCCCGGATCACCAATTTACGCAAGGTGGGATCCAGTGTTGCGAACAATTGGTCGGCAGCATACACGCTGGCAGCTGTAAGTTGGTTGAACAAAGTGGACTTTCCGGCGTTGGTGTAACCAACCAGTGATACGGTCGGCACCTCATTGCGGTTACGGGCACGACGGCCCTGTTCCCGCTGTTTGGCCACTTTGTCGAGCCGACGCAAAATCGCCTTGATGCGCTCACGCAACAGGCGACGGTCGGTTTCCAGCTGGGTTTCACCCGGGCCGCGCAGACCGATCCCGCCCTTCTGACGTTCAAGGTGGGTCCAGCCTCGCACCAGGCGAGTAGAAAGATGGCGTAACTGGGCAAGTTCGACCTGCAACTTGCCTTCGTGGGTTCGGGCGCGCTGGGCAAAGATATCCAGGATCAGGCCGGTTCTGTCCACGACACGGCACTGGAACAGGCGTTCCAGATTGCGTTCCTGGGCAGGGGTCAGGGCATGGTTGAAGATCACCACGTCTGCGCCCAGCATCTGCACCTGGGACGCGATCTCTTCAGCCTTGCCGCTGCCGACAAAGAGTTTGGCGCTGGGGGCACTGCGGTTGGTGGTCACCACCCCCAATGCATTGACGCCGGCCGAGCTCACCAACATCTTGAGCTCTTCCAGATCCTCCCGCTCACCCTCATCACTGAAGTTGACGTGCACCAGAACGGCCTGTTCGCCGGCTTCATAACGGTCAAACAAGCGCTTGCTCCTTGACAGGAATCATGACGAATCTGAATTGGCGAGTCGTCTCGCCTCGAGATATCACGCTTCAGCTTCACCCTGTTCTTCGCCAGCTGCGCCAGGGACGTGCTGGTGATGGTTGACGGCGCGGGCCGGCACCACGGTGGAAATGGCGTGCTTGTAGACCATCTGGCTCACGGTGTTCTTCAGCAAAATGACAAACTGGTCAAACGATTCGATCTGACCCTGCAGTTTGATGCCGTTCACCAAATAAATAGAAACAGGAATCCGCTCACGGCGCAGCGCATTCAAAAACGGGTCTTGGAGAGATTGCCCCTTAGCCATCTTCTTTTCCTTATAGTTTGTTGTTTTTAAACACCGGATATCAATATAACAACCTGATTATACAGGAGTGTCAAGCCACTCCGGCACGGGCAACGACCCTTGCCAGATTGCCAGACTCACCAGATTCCAGCCAGGTGACTTCAGGCCAACCGCGCAACCAGGTCATTTGACGCTTGGCCAACTGGCGGGTGGCAACAATACCGCGATAGCGCATCTCATCATACTCCACTTCCCCTGCCAGGTAGTCCCACATTTGGCGGTAGCCAACGCAGCGAATAGCTGGCAGGTCGGGGGTGAGATCGCCTCGTTCATAAAGCGCACGCACCTCTTGCTCGAAGCCGCTTTGCAACATCTTGTCAAAGCGCTGTTCGATGCGCTTGTGCAACAGGGCGCGATCACTCGGGGCAATGGCAAACTGGTGCACCCGATATGGCAACCCTTCCCCCTGCACCTGGGTAAGCTCGGTCAGGGTTTTGCCACTGATGCGATACACCTCCAAGGCCCGGCTAAGACGCTGCGGATCATTGGGATGAATGCGCGCGCCGGCGACCGGATCGATCCGCACCAGCTCATCGTGCAGCGCCTGCCAGCCGAGGCGTGCCGCCTCCTCTTCCAGCTCGGCGCGAATGGCCGGATCGGCGGATGGCAGCGGAGAAAGCCCCTCCAGCAGTGCCTTGAAATAGAGCATTGTGCCCCCCACCAGCAGCGGAATGCGGCCGCGGGCGACAATATCGTTCATCTCCCGCAGGGCATCGCGGCAAAAGTCGGCGGCCGAATAGCTCAAGGCAGGATCGATAATATCGATCAACTTGTGGGGAGCCAGAGCCAACTCTTGCGCCGTCGGCTTGGCAGTTCCTATATCCATGCCGCGATAGATGAGCGCAGAGTCCACGCTGATGATGTCGCAAGGCAGGGTTTGGCACAGGGCGATGGCGAGATCCGTCTTGCCGGAGGCCGTTGGCCCCATCAAAAAAATTGCATTCGGCAACTCAGCCACGTTCAAATTCCTCGATCAGATTTACCAGTGACAGCGAGCACATCACGGGCTTATTGCCAGATTGTGTGTTGGAACAAGCACTCGGCAACTCAGCCACCATCTGCAAACGCCTCCAGTACTGTCGTCAGCGACACGGAGCGCACCATGCGAATATCTGCCAATTGGTCACTGAAATCGGCCACAAGTTCCGTCAGCAAGCGATTGGCTGTTGAAAAATCGTATATTTTTTCGTGGCTTATCCCCTGCTCAACCAGCCATTGGCATAATACTTCAGCCAGCTGGCTCGCATCACTGTCAGATCCGCTCTCGATAATTTGCAACAATTCGGGTAATAGCCGCACCAGATCGGTCTGGCGCAGCAAGGCTGGCACCCGAGTCAGGATCATGGTGTCACGCCCCCCGCTTTTCAACTCCAGCCCCATCCGTTTGAGCAAACGTTCCTGCGCTTCAACCAGCGCTATCAGGTTTTTCGGCAGCTTGAACGAAACTGGCAGCAACAGGGGTTGCGCAGCCAGCCCCTGGCCCCAGGCTTCCAGCAACCAGTTGCGCAGCAGCAGGCGTTCGGCCCGCACCAGGGAGAGCAGCGCCAGCTGGCCATCTCGCACCAGCAACAGATAGGCCTGCTCCACCAGAGTGAGTGCCTGCCAGACTCCGGGTGTGGTCTGAGCTGCTGCACTGGGCACCATTGCAGCGGTACCGGATACAGCAGACGCGGGCCCGGCACCGGGCAAGGTGGTGAGCAGTGCGCCCATGCCCCGCATCGCCTCCCGGCTGGGTGGCTCGGGCAGTTGGTAGTTGCCGGCACGCGCCGCGCCCCCTTCTCGCACTTCATTCGTCGAGGCAGGAGCCCGATAGCTGTGCTCGGCGCCATACCACTCGGGACGAGGCGCCTGCCCTGGGTATTCAATCTGCCCGCTGACAGGCAGCTCGACCAGGGTTTCGGCCAGCGGCTCTTCCTGATGAGCGGCGCTGACCCCTTCGCGGCGCAGCGCAGTAAACAGCGCCTGAAAGATAAAGTCGTGGATCAGCCGCGCCTGATGAAAGCGCACCTCGTGCTTGGCAGGATGGACGTTCACATCCACCTGGTGTGGATCCAGCTCGATATAGAGCACATAGGCGGCGAAGCGGTCGGTGGGCAGCAGCTCGTCATAGGCCTGGCGGATGGCATGATTGATGAGCTTGTCGCGCATCATGCGACCGTTGACATAGGTGTATTGCAAGTCGTTCTGCGGTCTGGCCCCCTCAGGCAGCGCCAGCCACCCCCACAGACGTACGTCGCTATGTTCGCTCTCCACCGCCAGCGCATGGTGCATGAAGGGGGTGCCACAAACGGCGGCGAGCCGGCGCTCCTGCTCAGGCACCGTATTGGCAGCCTTGTACTGGCGCATTACCTTGCCGTTGTGACGCAGGATCAGGGTGACATCGAAACGGGAGAGCGCAATGCGGCGTACCAGCTCATCGATATGGGCAAATTCGGTCTTTTCACTGCGCATGAACTTGCGCCGCGCCGGGGTATTGAAGAAGAGATCCACCACTTCCACTGTGGTGCCCACCGGGTGGGCCGCTGGTTTGACGGTAACGTCCATCTCTCGCCCTTCCGCCTGTGCCTGCCAGGCTTCGGACTGCTCCTGGGTGCGGGAGGTAAATGTGAGGCGAGAAACAGAGCTGATGGAGGCGAGCGCCTCGCCGCGAAACCCCAGGCTGCAGATCCCTTCCAGATCATCCAGGGTCGCCACCTTGGAGGTGGCGTGGCGCGACAGCGCCAGCACCAGCTCGTCTTTGGCGACGCCGCAGCCGTTGTCACGGATGCGAATAAGCTTGGCACCGCCCTTGTCGATGTCGATCTCGACCCGGTCGGCGCCCGCATCCAGGCTGTTTTCCACCAGCTCTTTCACCACAGAAGAGGGCCGCTCCACCACCTCTCCGGCTGCAATCTGGTTGGCCAGGATAGGGGGTAATATACGGATCGGCATCACTTACTCCTGAGTTTCAATCTTGCGATGGTGTACGCCAACACGGGGAGCGGCATCACCAGCTCCCGCGCGTCAGTTTTGGGGAATGTAGAGCACCTGCCCTACCTGGATATCCCGCGACTTGAGCTTGTTGATCTCCACCAGCCGCGCCTGACTCACCCCATTCTTCTCGGCAAGGCGGGAGAGACTTTCGCCCCGCTTGACCACATGGCGGATCATCTGCGACTTGTCGTCACTGCGAACGGGGGCGGCACTGCGGCTCTGTCCCTGCTGGGGGATATAGATTGTCTGACCAATCTGAATATCCCGGCTGCGCAGCTGGTTGATTTCAACCAATGTGGACTGACTCACCCCATGCCTCTCGGCAAGGCGGGAGAGGCTCTCGCCCCGTTTGACCACATGGCGGAGCATCCGCGATTTGTCATAGTCGCCCACATTACTGACCGGCGCACCAGTCTCTTGCGCTGCCGCCGAGTAAGGCTTGATCACCCCGGCTCCGGAGCTGGTCGCAGCACCACCGTCGCGGGCAGTGGCGGGCATCTTGTTGGTCACGACCGGCTGCGACTGTACTTGCCTGGGCTGGCTCACCGACTGCTGGGCCACAGGCGCAGGGCGAGTGGTAGCTGCCGGCCGACTGGCCTGTCCCTTGCCAGTCAGCATGGCGCCCTTGGTCGGATGAGCACGGTAGTAATTGCGGATCCCCTCGAAGATGGCGCGGGCCAGCTTGTCTTGATAGGCGGGGGTAGCCAGCAGCTTCTCTTCAGCATGGTTGGAGATAAAACCTGTCTCTACCAGCACGGAGGGAATGTCCGGGGCTTTCAGTACGGCCAGACTGGCATGCTCCGGCGCCTTTTTGTGCAATCTGGCCACCTTGCCCATGGAGCGCAGGATCTGGCGGCTGACGTCATAGCCCTCGGCACGGGACTTGTCCATGGAGAGATCGAGGAAGGTCTGTGCCAGATAGGGATTCGGGTCGGATTCGGCCAATACCTTGCCTACCCCGCCCAGCAGTTCCCCCTGTTTCTCCTGCTTCTCCAGCCAGCTGCCCATCTCGCGGTTGGCTCGGTTGGTAGACAGCACCCAGACAGAAGCGCCGCGCGGCGTCGAGTTGTGGAAGCTGTCCGCGTGGACGGAGACCAGCAGATCCGCCTTGGCCTTGCGGGCAATTTCGGAGCGCTTGTTCAGATCCACGAAGTAGTCCCCGCGGCGAGTCAGCACGGCGCGCATGCCGGGTTCCCTGTCAATGAGTGCCGCCAGCTTCTGGGATACCGCCAAGGTAACTCGCTTCTCATAGGTGCGACGGGGGCCGATGGAGCCCGGATCTTCCCCGCCATGGCCCGGATCGATGGCGATCACCACCCCCTTGCCCTTGCCCCCCACAGGAGTGGCTTGCACGGCGGCGGCAGAGCGTTTCTCTTCATAAGGCAGGTCTATCACCAACCGGTGGCCATAGGGGCCTGCCGGCGCCAGCGGAAATACCACGGGTTTGATGGTGGAACTGAGATCCAGCACCAGCCGCAGTCCACCCTTCTCCAACGGCGAGCTCTCGCGGATCTTGCGCACCAGCTCGCTGTTGTTCCCGATACTGGCCAGATTGGCGACGTTGTTCGCCCCTTTGAGGTCGATCACCAGTCGATCCGGGCCGGTCAGGGTGAAGTAGTTGTAATTGGGAGCACTGCTCATGTCGAGCACCACCCGGGTGTTATCCGGCGATGGCCATACCCGCACACTCTTGAGCTGATTCGCCCAGGAGGGTAAGGCCATCAGAGAGAGGGCAATAACAAGGATCAAGCGCACGTAGATGACAACCGTTCCAGAATGGCTTCGCCAATAGCAGTGCGGGCTTCTATCAGAGCCTCACGCTGCTCGTTTACATAAGTCAGGGTAATGTCCAGATCGGGCGCCGGCAGCCAGCCTTCCCCCTTCTCCGGCCACTCCACCAGGCAGAGGGTATTGGCAGCAAAGTAGTCCCGGATCCCCATGAACTCCAGCTCTTCCGGATCAGCCAGACGATAGAGATCAAAGTGATAAACCTGCCAATCGGCCAGTTCATAGGGTTCAACCAGTGTATAGGTCGGGCTCTTGACCTTGCCCTGATGCCCCAGCCCTTGCACCCAGCCACGGGTCAGGGTGGTTTTTCCGGCCCCGAGGGAGCCGTGCAAGAACACCGTGGTCGCCTGCAGGCAGGCATGTGCCAAACGGCCACCCAGTGCCACTGTTGCTGCCTCATCCGGCAGTGTCATCATCAACTGTTTTGCCATGTTCTTCTTTAACTTGTTATGGAGTCGGGATTAACCAGTCGACGGATAAAGGGCAGCAGGTCTGATGCCAGCATACCTCTCTCTCCGTCTGCGGCGGCCAGATCGGCCGCTTCCCCGTGGATCACGGCTCCCAGCCGGGTTGCCTCGACGGCAGACCAGCCCTGAGCCAACAGGGCGGCGATTATACCAGACAAGAGATCGCCCATGCCGCCACTGGCCATGCCGGGATTGCCCTCATCACAGAGCGCGATTTGCTTGCCGTCATCAATGAGCGACCCCGCGCCCTTGAGCAGCACTACGCCGCCAAAGCGTTGCTGCAGGCGCCGCACAGCGGCAAAACGATCCGCTGCAATGTCAGCAATGGAGCAGCCCAGCAGGCGTGCCGCCTCACCCGGGTGAGGCGTGAGCACCCAATTATCCTGATGACGGGGACATAGCGCCAGCCAATTCAATTCATCGGCGTCCAATACCAGCGGTAACCTGTCATTGACCAATAATTCAAAATGGCGCCGCCCCCATTCGTCCTGACCGAGTCCCGGCCCCACCAGCCGCACCGTGGCCCACTGCTCATCCGGATCAATCACTGAGTTCATCAACTCGGCTTGATAGAGGCTGACGGGCCCATGACTCGGATGCTGGCACACCCGTACCAGACCCGCTCCCGCCCGCAGGCAGGCAAGACCCGCCAGTACTATGGCTCCCTGCATGCCCACATTGCCCCCGGCCAGCAGCACCTTGCCGTGGGAGCCCTTGTGAGCCGAGCGCTGGCGCGGGGTAAGCAGGTGTTTGAGGCCGGGATAATCAATCCGCTCAGCCGCCGCTTGCAGCGTCTCCTCTGGCATGACTCCGAGGGGATCGCAGTCGAGCTGGCCCACCCCATCCACACCATCGCAGGTAAGCATGCCCTGCTTGATGCCAATGAAGGTGAGGGTGCGAGTGGCGCGCACCAGCGCCCCCATGGCGCAGCCGGTATCGGCATTGAGGCCGGAGGGCAGATCCACCGCCAATACAGGCGCGCCCAAGCTATTGATTGTTGCGACGATCTTTGTCAGAAGCGGCGAGAGGGGGGTATGGACACCCGTGCCAAGCAGTGCATCTATCACCAGGTCCGGCGGCGGCAGTGAATCCAGCTCGCTGGCGCCTGCCATCAGCACAGTCTCCCCCAGCGCCAGCCAGTCATCGGCGGCTCGCCTGGCATCCCCTTTCAGCTCGTCAGGCGCCCTGGCGGCGATCACCCGGGGTTCAAGGCCTATCTGTCTGGCGAGACGCGCCAGCACATAGCCATCTCCGCCGTTGTTGCCCGGGCCGACAAAGATCCACCAGCGGCAGCTCCGTGGCCAATGATGGGTGGCGTAGGTACGCAGCGCCGCACCGGCACGCTCCATCAGGGCGTAGAGTTCCTGCCCTTCTCGCTCGGCCCAGCGCTGCTCCAGCGCGCGGATCTGTTCAGTCCGCCACAGTGATTGTGGTAAACTGCGCACCTCTTTCCCGCTGATAGCATCCCCGATGACCTTTACCATGACGGCTCCTGACTTTCATCCATTAGCCCTGGCTGAGACGCTTCGGGCACGCGATGCGACATGACCACATCTGATTTTCACTGCCGGTTGACCCAGGACATCAAGCCTTTCGGACCAGATGCAGCATGACCATACCTGATTTTCACCGTCGATTGACTCTGGATATCAAGCCTGTGGGGCTCGATGCCGCATGACTACGCCTGATTTTCAGCAGTTGGCTCACGATATCAAGCTATGGGCAGGCGAGCTAGGATTTGACCAGGTCGGTATCACGGACACGGACCTTACCCTCGAGGAGCCCAGGCTGCAGGCCTGGCTGGATGCAGGCCATCACGGCAGCATGGACTACATGGCCCGACACGGCATGATGCGGGCCCGCCCCCATGAGCTGCTGCCGGGCACACTGCGGGTAGTGTCGGTGCGCATGAACTACCTCCCCTTCGAGGCGGGTTTTGCCGCCACCCTGCGCGATCCGACCCTCGGGTACATCAGCCGCTACGCTCTCGGCCGCGACTACCACAAGGTGCTGCGCAACCGCCTCAAGCAACTGGGGGAGCGGATCGAACAGCGTTGTCAGGCGCTGTTTCAAACCACCCAGGACACAATGGGAGAGTGGCGCCCCTTCGTCGACTCGGCCCCCATACTGGAGCGGCCGCTGGCCGCCAAGGCGGGACTGGGCTGGGTCGGCAAGCATTCGCTACTGCTCAACGAATCGGCCGGTTCTTTCTTTTTTCTGGGGGAGCTGCTCCTCGGCCTGCCCCTGCCCATCGATGCCCCGGTGGAAAAAGAGCAGTGCGGCAAGTGCGTGGCCTGCATCAATATTTGCCCGACCGGTGCCATAGTCGCGCCCTATGTGGTGGATGGGCGCCGCTGCATCTCCTACCTCACCATAGAGAACGACGGTCCCATCCCGGAAGAGTTCAGGCCGCTCATGGGCAATCGCATCTATGGTTGTGACGACTGCCAGCTCATCTGCCCCTGGAATCGCTATGCAGATGCAAGCCCGGAACCCGACTTCAAAGCGCGTCCCAACCTGCACCGCCCGCCCCTGCTGGAGCTGTGGCGCTGGGCCGAGAGCGAATTTCTCAAGCACACTGAGGGGAGCCCGATCCGGCGCATCGGCTATCAACGCTGGCGCCGCAACCTGGCGGTGGCGCTTGGCAACGGCCCGGCTACGCCAGAGGTGATCGCCGCCCTGCAACTGGCGCTCACCAGCGCCGAGCCCATGGTGGCCGAACACATAGCGTGGGCACTGACGACCCTGGCCAAACGCCAGCAGGATGACAACAAAAAGACACGCTTGCTGATCCGTTGTATCGAAAAAGGTCTGCCGGATCACGCATAAGCGATCTGCCCCTTGCCGGATGCACACCATTTTTTCATGCTCTGTCGGCGGTTAACCGTCGGCACCATAAGCACTATAAAAGGAACAATCTGATGCAGATGTTGGGAGTGGATATCGGTGGCTCAGGGATCAAGGGATGCCTGGTCGATACCGAAACAGGCGAGCTGATTGGCGAACGCCACCGTCTGGCAACACCGCAACCGGCGACCCCGGCGGCCGTGGCACATACCCTCAAGGCACTGGTAGAACACTTCCAATGGAAGGGCCCTGTGGGTTGCGGCTTTCCCGCCACCATCCACAACGGCATTGCCAAGAGCGCGGCCAACATCGACAAGAGCTGGATCGAGACCGATGCAGCACACCTGTTTTCGGATGTGACCGGCCTGCCCTGCCATGTGCTCAACGATGCCGATGCGGCGGGTCTGGCCGAGATGCGCTTTGGTGCCGGCAAGGATCGCAAGGGGATCATCATCCTCATCACTGTTGGTACCGGCATAGGTACAGCCGTGTTCGTCAACGGCCAGCTGCTGCCCAACACCGAGCTGGGTCACCTGATGCTGGAAGGCATGGTTGCCGAGCACTACTGCTCGGATGCGGTGCGCAAGCGGGAGGATCTCTCCTGGAGCCGCTGGGGAAAACGCTTCAACAAGTATTTGGCCAGACTGGAGTTTCTGTTCTCCCCCGACCTCTTTATCCTGGGGGGCGGCAGCTCAGCCAAGCTCGACAAATTCATCGATCGCATCGAAACCCGGGCTCCGCTGGTGGCAGCCGCCAGTCTCAATCAGGCTGGCATCATAGGGGCTGCCCTTCATGCGGCCGAACGCAGCGCCGAACAGCAGTAAGGCGGCATCCCCTCTTTGGGTCGATGATAGAAAAGAGGCCCGGCAAATGCCGGGCCTCTTTCGTTGCACCTTTACCGCGGCTAGATGTCGTCGAGCCGATGCACACCGTGTACCAGTCGGGTCAAGCGGGTTTGTTCCAGCGACGCCAGCGAAGTCAGCAAGGCAGCCGTCTCGTCGGTCGGGCACTCGCGGGCCAGATGGCTCAGCTCGCCGATGAGTTTTTCTTCCTGACGACACACCTGCTGCACTATGTCCTGAGTCTGGGCACTGGCAGGTAGTGCCAACCGCTGGATCTCGGGCAGCAGATCCTCGCTGAAGCCCCGCTCCAGCCAGGTTTCCTTGACCCCCTGACTCAGCTGTCCCTGATAATCGTGCAGATGGGCACTCGCTTCATCCTCCCGCCCTTGCAGATACGCCAGCAACATGCGGCTGCGCTCGCCATCCACTTCTGCCATCCATCGCCCATAACAGAGTCCGAGCTGGTGATGAACCTGTTCGAGGTAAGACAGCAAATCCTTGATCTGTTGAAATCGCATCACTCACTCCTCCTGCCACGCCACACCTGTTGAGTATAAAAAACAACCACACATATCCCAAACCAAAGGAGGTCGCTTTTTGTGCTGCATCAAGGGGATGGATAACAAAAGAGATAAAGGAACAAAGTGGAACGATTTGTGCCATCTTGGTGGCAGCCAAAGAGTGCGAACAGCACTCCTGCCTTCATGACCAACAAAACAGATAATTAAAGCAGATTATCCAGGCTATATTCGGAAAAAATCAACAATAGCCAAATACAATATTGCGGCCTGATAAACCACTGTCGTCGTTAGTCATCCAGCGGGAATCCTTATCAGTTTTTTAGACGTCTAGACGTAGAAACATGCGTTGACATAGCCATCCAGACATCTTAGCATCATCCTCCATGATGACAGAGTAACCCAGTGGAACCTCTGCCCAATTCACCCGCCTGTAGCGCCCTGTGCTTTAAGGCTGTTAGCACGGAAGAATCCATGATTAAGTTGATCGGTCTCAACAAAGTCTACGGTAAAGGCAGTGATGCCGTGCACGCCCTGCGTGACGTGAGCCTGCATGTGCCACAAGGCAAAATTTTCGGGGTGATCGGTGCCTCCGGTGCCGGCAAGAGTACCCTCATCCGTTGTGTCAACCTGCTGGAGCGCCCGACAGAGGGGCAGGTCATCGTCGACGGCCAGGACCTGACAGCGCTGCCGGAGCGGGAGCTGACCCAGGCCCGCCGCCAGATCGGCATGATTTTTCAGCACTTCAACCTGCTATCCTCCCGCACAGTGTTCGCCAATATCGCGTTCCCGCTGGAACTGGCAGGCTGGAGCAAGGCCCAAATCCAGACCCGGGTCGGCGAGTTGCTGGCGCTGGTCGGGCTGGAAGCCCGCGCCCACGCCTATCCGTCCGAACTGTCTGGCGGCCAGAAGCAACGTGTCGCCATCGCCCGCGCCCTGGCACCGGCTCCCAAGGTATTGCTGTGTGACGAAGCCACCTCGGCCCTCGACCCGCAGACCACACGTTCGATCCTGAGCCTGCTCAAGGAGATCAACGTCAAGCTGGGGCTCACCATACTGCTCATCACCCACGAGATGGATGTGGTGAAGGGGATCTGTGATGACGTGGCCATCATCAGCGACGGCAGTCTGATCGAGCAGGGCGAGGTCGCCTGGTTCTTCAGCAATGCCAAGACCCAACTGGCCCGTGATTTCATCCACTCCACCATCCATCTGGAGGTGCCGCAGGAGTATCAGGACCGCATGAGTAGCGAGCGGGTGACAGGCAGCTATCCGCTGGTGAAACTCGGCTTTACCGGCAGCACCGTCGATACACCGCTGATTTCAGAGGCGAGTCGTCGCTTCAACATCGATATCAGCATACTGAGCGCCGATATCGAGTACGCCGGGGGCGTCAAGTTCGGCTTCCTGCTGGCAGAACTGTTCGGGGATGAGGCCCAGTGCGAGGCGACTCAGCAGTTCCTGATAAACAACCATATTCAGCTGGAGGTCATGGGTTATGTCCGCAGCAACGACTGATCTGCTCATCACTGCCCTCAAGGGCTGCCAGACGCAGTCCCTGATCACAATCGCATTCAGCTGGAGGTAATGGGTTATGTCCGAAGCCATGATTAATCTGCTGGTCACCGCCCTCGGTGATACCCTGCTGATGGTGTTTGCCTCCGCCCTGTTTGGCTGCCTGCTTGGCCTGCCCCTTGGGGTAGCATTGCACGTCACCAAGGCGGGCCAGATCCTGGCAAACCCGGCCCTGAACAAGCTGCTCGGCATCCTTGTCAACATTGGCCGCTCCGTGCCCTTCATCATTCTGCTGGTGGCCATCATTCCGCTGACCCGGCTGATCGTCGGCACCAGCATAGGCACCATAGCCGCCATAGTACCGCTGACCATAGGAGCCGTGCCCTTCATCGCCCGTCTGGTGGAAGGTGCTCTGATGGAGGTGCCGGACGGCTTGCTGGAAGCGGCCAAGGCCATGGGTGCCAAACCTTTGCAAATCATCACCAAGGTGCTGCTGCCAGAAGCCCTGCCCGGCATCATCAACAGCGTCACCATTACCCTGGTCACACTGGTGAACTACTCCGCCATGGCCGGTGCCATCGGAGGGGGTGGCCTGGGCGATGTGGGTATTCGCTACGGTTATCAGCGCTTTGACCCCACAGTCATGCTGGCAACCGTTGTGATTCTGGTTTTACTGGTTCAAATCATCCAGAGCGCGGGTGAGCGCCTGGTCAACACATGTGATCATCGTTAATCGTCGATTTCTGACAGGAGGTTTTTATGAAATTTGGCATTAAATCCGTTGCGGCTGCCTTGTTGGCTGGCCTGGTACTGGCCGGTTGCGGTCAAAAAGAAGAGAGCAAGACCCTGAAAGTAGGCGCCATTGCCGGGGCGGAATCCCAGCTGGTGGAAGCCGCGGCCAAGGTCGCCAAAGACAAGTTCGGTCTGGATGTCGAAGTGGTCACCTTCTCCGACTTTGCCACCCCGAACGTGGCCCTGAACGATGGCAGCATCGATCTGAACGCTTTCCAGCACAAACCGTATCTAGATAGCCAGGTCAAGGATCGCGGCTTCGATCTGGTACCGGTTGGCAACACCTTCGTCTACCCCATCGCTGGCTACTCCAAGAAGATCAAGGCCCTGGCCGATCTGAAAGAGGGCGCGCAAATCGCCGTGCCGAACGACCCGACCAACCTGGGCCGCTCTCTGATCCTGCTGCAAAAGCAGGGCCTGCTGACCCTGAAAGAAGGCACAGGTCTGGAAGCGACAGTGCTCGACATCGCCAGCAACCCGAAAAAGCTGAAGATTGTTGAACTGGAAGCGGCACAGCTGCCACGCTCCCTGGAAGATGTGGACCTGGCCATCATCAATACCGTGTATGCCTCCCAGATCGATCTGCTGCCAGGCCGTGACGGTCTGTTCGTGGAAGACAAGGATTCTCCCTATGTCAACCTGCTCGTCTCCCGTGGCAACAACAAGGATGACGCCAAGGTGAAGGAGTTCGTCCAGGCCTTCCAGAGCGACGAAGTGTACAAAACTGCTGACGAATTGTTCAAAGGCGGCATCGTCAAAGGTTGGTAATCACTCACTCAGCAAAAAAGGCCACGCCAAGCGTGGCCTTTTTTATTGCCGCGGTTATCATAACCGGGAGCACGGCAACACGAACGTAACAGAACATGAAAAAATGGTATCTGGCCTACTGCAAGCCAAAGGAAGAGGCCCGCGCACGCGCCCATCTCGAAGCCCAGGGGATTGAGTCCTATTACCCCATGGTCGAGATCGAGAAGCTGCGACGGGGCAAGCGTGTCCCTGTGCGGGAACCCATGTTTCCCAACTATCTGTTTATCTATGTGGATCTGGAGGAGGTCACGCCGGTCACCCTGAAGTCGACCCGTGGCATCAGCCGCATCATCCACTTCGGCAAGGAGTGGACCGCCATCAGCAGCCAGCTGGTTTATCAGTTGATGAGCCGTGACGACAGCGACGAGGCGAGAGCCAGCTACGCCAACCTGCCGACCCAGGGCGACAAGGTATTGATCGAATCGGGCCCATTGGCCGGATTCGAGGCGATTTATCTGGAACCGGATGGGGAGAAACGCGCCATCCTGCTGGTCAGCCTGCTCAACCAGGAGACCTCCAGCAGCTTCGACAATCAGGCTTTTCGCCGCCTGTAATGACCCTCATCAAGCAGGCGTTCATGACAAGCAACGCCTCATTCCTTCAGCAGCTTCGATAATCAGGCTGCCTGCCGCCTGTACCAATGCTGAGGCGGGCCATCTGGCCCGCCTCATTTATTTATCCAGATCATCCGCCTTGGCGGCGTTATCAGGCTCCCAGTTCGAAGCGACTGATGACGGACGTCAAACGACCCGTATCCTGTGCCAGTCTGGCCACTATCTCTTCCCCCTGCTGGCTGCGCTGGCTCGATTGCCGGCTCAGCCCGGCGATCTCTTCCACTGTGCCCGCCACCTCCTGGGCAACCCGCGACTGCTGCTCGGTAGCGGTAGCAATAGCCCCCAGCTGACCGGACAGATCCTGCACCAGCTGCAGCATGGTATCCAGGGTCTGCGTCACAGAGGCAACGGCGTTGCGGCCCTGTTCGACCAATTGGGTACCGCTGCCGACCGTGCTCACCGTCTGGCGGGTCTGTTGCTGAATGCTGGCGATGGTCTGACTGATCTCCTCGGTTGATTGACTGGTGCGACTGGCAAGCAGACGCACCTCATCGGCCACCACGGCAAAGCCACGCCCCTGCTCCCCGGCCCGCGCCGCCTCGATGGCAGCATTGAGCGCCAGCAGATTGGTCTGCTCGGCTATGGTAGCGATCACCTCGGTCACCCGGCCGACCTGTTCGCTCTGGGCACTGAGCAGCCCCATGGCCTGATTGGCCTGAGCTATCATGGCGGCAATCTCCTGCATTGTGGTGGTCATGCGACCGAGGGCACTGCCCCCTTGCTGTGTCTGTCCCTCAGCCTGGTGGGCCACTCGAGCCGCCTCGGCTATGTTCCCCGCCACATCACGTGTGCTGACCGACATCTGTTCGATCGCCGCCGCCACCGTATCCACCCGCTGATTCTGACTCGCCAGATCGTCGACGATGGCCCTGGTGGTGTTACCCACCTCGACACACGCCCCCTCCACCTGCCCCACGGCGCCCTGGATCTCGCCGACCAGCTGACGCAGCTGCAGCGACATCTGGTTGATGGATCCCGTCAATCCACCCAGCTCATCCTGACTCTGCACCGGCAGAGGGCGGGACGGCAGACGGCCATTGGCTACCTGATCGGCCCGCACCACCAGACTTGCGATGTCCCGGGTCAGACGGCGACTGAACAGCAGGGCGACCAGGGTGCCCAGCACTATGACGGTCAGGGTAGCCAGCAACAGGGTACGGTTGATGGTCTGACCGGCACTGGCCATCTTCTCCCCCATGCTGTCCACTTCAGAGCGAGTCTGGGTCACCTGGGCGGCCAGCTGACTGGCCAGCTGGGTCAACGCAGGTTCTATGTCGGTTGCCATCAGATGATTGGCCTGATCCCAGTCCGGGGCCTGACGCTTGCTTATCACCTGACCGACCAGTTCGGCAAAGGGCGCTGACATCTCTTCAAACAGCGACCAGAGGCTCTTCTGAGCCTCGGAGAAATGGGCCTTCTGCTGTTTCAGTTCGGCAACCCGCTGCTGATGGAACTGGTAGTAATCCTGATACTTGGTGCCATATTCGGGGTCACCCGAGATGAGGAAGTCGCGCAGGGCTGAGAGGGCATTGGAGAGGCTGTTATACGCATCCCCCACCTGCTTGAGCAGCAGACGGCGATCCCCTGGCAACTGATCCTGCGGGGTGGCCACCTCTTCATTGGCGAATGACTGCAACTGATCGAGGGCCGCTTCTGCCAGCGGACCCGCCTCCAGCAGCATGAGCGTGTGGGCGGGCAGGTTCTCCTCTGTGTGGGCGATGGCCCATACCTGCTCCTGGCGTCCTTTGAAGGCCTTGAGCGACTGGGCAAGCGCGGGAGTGAACTGCTGCTGCTCGATGGCATGCCAGGCCTCTTCCCACTCCTGTTTGAGGCGGGAGGCCTGGGCCGGATCCTTGCCGAGGATGAGATAACCACGCAGGGAGGAGACGGTGGCCACCAACGCCTTCTGGCTCGCCTCATCCCGTTGCAGGGCAGGCAGCGCCTGCTCCAGCAGCGCTGTCTCGACCTCGCCGATCCGGCCGAGCTGGTGATAGACAAGGCCGGAGGAGAGGATCACCAACAGATTGATAAAACAGAAACTAAACAACAACTTGCTTGAAATTTTCATGAACGTCCTTGTTCAACTGCGGGCATGCCGCCTGGCGATCAGTCCCCGATCAGGCCGGGTAACCGTTCGCGCCAGGTGTCGTGCCACCCCATCAATTCATCCCGCGGCATGGGCCGGGCGGAGAAGAAGCCCTGACACACATCGCACCCCAATCTGGCCAGCAGCCGCCAGGTCAATTCATCCTCCACCCCTTCGGCGACCGACTTGAGTCCCAACTTGCGGGCCAGTTCGATACTTGACTCTATTATGGCCAAGCGGGAGGGGTCCTCATAGCAGCGATCGACGAAAGAGCGATCCAGTTTGAGCTCGGTGAAGGGCAGCAGCGCCAGCTGCTGCATGGAGGAGTAGCCAGTCCCGAAGTCATCGATGGAGAGGCCAAAGCCGTGCATCCGCAGCCGGGTCAGCACTTCCAGAGACTTGCCCAGATCCTTGACGAACGAGCTTTCGGTCACCTCCAGGGTGATGAGCTCGGGGTTGATGCTCCAGCGCTGGCACTGGTTGATCAGGGTATTGCAGAGATCCCCCTCGATGAGGGAGGTGGTTGAGAGGTTCATCGACAGATTGAGGGAGAGGCCTATCTGCTCCCACAGGTGACCGTCACGCAACGACTTGCTGATGATCACCTCGGTCAGTTGATCGATGAGGCCGTTGTTCTCCGCCAGGGGAATGAAGCGCACCGGCGAGATGAGGCCGTAGTCCGGGTGCTGCCAACGGGCAAGCGCCTCCATGCCGACCCAGTGCCCCGAGCCAAAACTCACCTTGGGCTGATACCAGGGCAGCAGTTGATCCTGCTCCAATGCCCGGCTCAGCTCATCCAGCGTCAGGCTGTGGCCATCTTCCTCCTGGGCCCGCTCCTGCTGTGGGCGCCAGGCGCCGATCAACTGGCTGATCTGCTGCTGGCTGGAGGGCTTTTCGATGCGCCCAAGCACCTGCAGGCCATAGGCGGCACTCATCCGCAACACGGCCTCGACCACGTCATCTTCCAGTGCACTGGAAAGGATGATACCGCCACGAAAGCCCCCGAGGGACAGACGGCGCAGCAACGCCATGCCATCCATGCCGGGCATGCGCAGATCGCAAAACAGAATGTCGACCTGATGGCGCTGACACATTGCCAGTGCCTCCACGCCATCCTGAGCCTCCAGCAGCGAGGTATAACCGAGCCCACGGATCTGGTGCATCAGTGCCTTGCGCTGAAACGCGTGGTCTTCCACCACCATGATCGCCAACTCATGCTGTGTCTTGTTCATCGAGCCATAGTCCAATTTCGCGTGTTATAGAGTTCATCAGCGCCTGTACTGTCTGGCTCAACTCGGTGAGTTCTTCCAGCTGTTTCAGTCGGGCCGCCGCTTCGAGTCGGGCAGCTTCCTCTGCCAATGGTAGCTGTCCTACCATGCGGGCAGCCCCCTTGATGCGGTGCGCAGTCTCTACCAGAGCATACGTATCCTGACGGGCCAATGCCTGCATCATGTCATCACTATCCTGGCGGTTGGAATCCAGATACTCCCGCGCCATGCTGCGGGCCACCGCCTCATCGCCAAACAGCGAGATCCAGCATGCCCCCAGATCCGCAGCGGGTTCGGCAGGCACCGGTATCACCTCGGCGACCGGTGCAACGACCGGCAACCAGTCCTCCAGCATCTGGCGCAAGGTATCCAGGGTGTAAGGCTTGAACAGCATGTCGTTCATGCCGGCCTCCTGCATCTGCAGACTGGCTTCTTCTGACGTATCCGCCGTGACGCCAATGATGGGCGCCGGTTCCCCCTGCCCTCGCAGGGTCCGCGTCAGGGTATAGCCATCCATCACCGGCATGTGGCAATCGGTGAGCAGCAAGGCAAAATCTTGCCCCTGCCAGGTGCGCAGCGCCTTCTCACCATCATCCACCACCTCGGCATCCACCCCCAGAATGGCGAGCTGACGGGCCAGCAGGGCCCGATTGATGGGATGATCATCGGCCACCAGCACGCGTCCTTGCAACTTGGCCGTATGGGCCTCGACCGGATTGATCGCTTTCTCTCCCAGCAGCTGATGGCAGGTTTCCAGCAACAGATCCGGATAGAGCGGAGATTGCCCCAGGCGCCACCAGGCATCCGATCCCATGCGGCCGCGCAGAGCCTCCAGCGGGGAGAGCACTATGCCCTTGAGCGCGGATTGCTGTAAACGTGTCAGCCAGTCACTGCCCAGGGCCTGTTCCAGCCAGCCCTCCTCCGCGAACAGCAAGCCACTCAGTGGCTGTTGCCACTGCTGAGGATCCAGACGATTCAGCCTGGCCCCCAGCCGCTGCATGGCAGACTGCAAAGCGGCATCCTCGCCAAACAGCCACCATTCCTGACCCGCCAGCGCAGGTGCATCCCATCGACTCTCGGTCAACGGAAAGCTGAACGTCAGGCGGGTTCCCTGGCCGGGTTTGCTCTCAAGGGCCAGGCTGCCTCCCATTTTCTGCGCCAGCTGATGACAGATGGCCAGCCCCAGCCCTGTGCCGCCAAAGCGTCGATTTATGTCGGATTCTACCTGCTCGAACGGGGTAAACAGGCGATCCTGCTTCGCTTCGGCAATGCCGATACCGGTATCACTGACGGCGATGAGCAGTTGCTCGGCGCGATAACTGACCTGGATGCGGATCTCCCCCCGCTCGGTGAACTTGACCGCATTGTTGAGCAGATTGGAGAGCACCTGTCCCATCCGCACAGCGTCGATACGCGCCTGGTCCGGCACATCTGGCGCCCAATCCAGTGTCACTTTGAGCCCCTTGCCATGGGCCAGAGTGGCATGACCACGGATCACGTCACAGATCACGGAGGCGAGGCGGCAGGCTTGATAATGCAGTTGCAGCTGGCCCGCCTCTATCTTGGAAAAGTCGAGCACATCGTTGACCAGATAGAGCAAGTTGTTGGTTGAGGTGATGACGTTGCGCAGCATGTAACGCTGATCTTCATTCAATTCGCTCATCTGCAGCAGCTCCAGCATGCCGTGCATGCCGGAGATGGGGGTTCTGAGTTCGTGGCTCATGGTGGCGAGGAAACGGCTGCGCACCTGCATCGCCTGCTCCGCATAGGCGCGCGCCTCCCTCAGCTCATGCTCCTGACGCTTGAGGGCAGTGATGTCCTGGATCACGCCGTTGAGGATCAGATTCCCCTCTTCCTGCGGCACGAAACTGCCGCGCACCTGCAGGTAGCGATCACCCTCAGGGCGCTCTACCTTTACCTCCAGGTCGAGCGGTGCCAGTGTCTCGGCGTGGTTGGCGACCTTGCTGACAAAATCCTGCAGCGCCTCTTCGGTAAAGCCGAACACCTCGCCCCCTGACTCCGCCGACAGCATCTCCTGCTGGCTGGCCCCCAGGATCTCGTTCGCCCCTTGCGAGGCATAGAGGAAGCGCCCCTGGCCCGGCCCCTGCCACAGGTACTGATATACGATACCTGGCATGCTGTCGGTGATCTGGGTGAGCCGGGTCTCCGCTTTGCGGGCCCGCGCCTCGGCTTCCTTGATACGGGTCACATCGGTGAGCACCGTCAGTACACCCAGCATATCGCCACTCGGTGAGCGGTAGGGGCGCTTGGCATAGATGACGTGAAACAGGGTGCCATCCTGGCGGCGACTGTAACCAGCCCCTTCCAGCTGCTTACCGCTGTGCCACACATCCTGCTCCTCTTTGAGCACCCGCTCACGCTCCTGGGGCGGCATGCCATCAAGATCGATACACTCATCGCCCACGCAGGCACCAAGGAAAGCATCCCGATAGGCCTGGTTGCACAGCGTGATGCTCTGCTCCCGGTCACGCAGTGCCACCATGTTGGGTAGGGAGTTGAGCAGGGTCTGCACAAAGGTCAGCTGCTCGTTCAATTTGCGCTCGGCCAGCTGGCGCTGGACTATCTGGCGACGCAGCGTGCGGTTCCAGCCCATGAACAACAGCACGCAGAGTAGAAAGGCCCCCATACCGAAAGAGGACCAGAGCAGCACGGTCGCCGGGTTGATGCCGGTCTGGATGGTGAGGGAGAGCCACTTCTGCTCCAGCCTCGACAACTCGTCAGGCCGGATGGAGAGCAAGACCTTGGTCAGGATCTGCTGCAACATGGGATCTTGCTGATGGGCCGCCATGGCGATGGGCACTCGCAACTCGTTGCCGGAGAAAACTACCTGATAGCGGTTGTTGAACCCTTTCTGCAACGCCAGTTGCAGCGTCGTCATGCTCATCAGCACATAATCGACCTCATTCTGATCGAGCAGGGGAAGCAATTGGGTGTCACTGCTGGCCGTCACCGGATAAGCTCCCACCTCCTTGAGCACCAGCTCCTCCACAGAACCACCGACTATGCCGACCTTGCGCCCTTTGAGCTGATTGAGATCCTCAAGCTCGGCCACCCCCTGTCTGGCCGCGATCACTCTGTGGATGAAGGCGTACTCAGGGGTAAACAGAGAGAATTGGCGGCGCTCGGGCGTCGGCGTCATGGCCGGAATGAAATCCAGTTTGCGCGCCTGGAACAGCGCCTGGGTTTCGGTCCAGCTGCTGGTCGGTACCAGAGTGAACTTGAGACCGGACCGGGTGCTCATCACATTGAGCAGGTCGGCGATGAACCCCTTGAGCTGACCCGCACCGTCGATCTCGCTCACCGCTGGCCAGTCAGGTGCAACGCCGAACTTGAGCGAGGGATGCAAGGCCAGCCAATTCAGCTCGCTCTGGTTGAAGACAATCTGGCGAGGGCCATGAGCCAGTTCATAGTCGACTATGCCCCCCGTCTCCAGAATGCGGCGCCGATCCTCAAGGGGGATGTCGTTGAGCGCCAGCTCCAGCAGTTCCAGCAGTCCCTGATTATTGGGTCCCACTGCCATGGCCAGCGAGGTATCCGTCACCCAGTCCGGGGTGATCACTTTCAGGCCGGCCTGCTGCTGCAGGCGTTGCAAGCGTACCAGGGCAGGCAGATCGGCCAGATAGGCGTCTGCCAACCCTTTTTTCACCATGAAGACGGCCTCGTCGCTGCTGTCTGCCTGTGCCAGCTGGTCCATGCCCAGCTTCTCAAGGTCCTCACAGGAGCTGAATCCCTGTTCACACACCCAGCGTAATTGACGAGCCTCCGCCAGGGAGAGGGTGTCGTTCCCCTTCGCCAGCAGCACACCGCGAGGCAACCCCATGAGATCCGAGGTAAACCGCATTTTCTGTTGCCGTGAGGCACTGGGGGTCACGCCGATCAGCATGTCGACCTCGCCATCAAGCAGCGCTTGCTGGGCACCAGCGTAGTAGGGATAGGTCTTGTAGCGCAGCGTCAGTCCCAGCCGACCTGCAACCAGAGAGGCAAAATCATCCAGCGGACCACTGAACCCCCCCCGGCTATTGGCATAGACGTAAGGGGGCCAGGCCACAGAGGGCATGCCGACAACCAGATCGCTGCGCGAGGCGAGCCACAGGCGCTCAGACAGCCCCAGCCGGTCCTTGTCCAGACTGGTTTGTGCCACAGCCAAATGGCCCCAGCAGGCAAGCCAGCACAGCAGGAAGGCGCGATAGCAAAGACGCAACATGGATAACTCCTGAACAGATCGGAGAGCGATAATAGGGATTTTGGCAAAATGTGCGAATGAAAATTCGTAATCAAACTCAACCGGATACAAAAATGGCAGGCCCAAGCCTGCCATTTTCCTGCAAGAAGGGGGCCAAGCCCCTTCTTGTCAGGTTATTCGATTCCCAAGTCGGAAGCCGGTTTGATATTCCTGCTCACGGATGTGGGCGATCTGCACATTTTGCCCTTCCAGGCCGATATCTTTCAGCAAGGCAGGTGAGAGATGCAGGTAGCTGATGCGGCGTTCCAGCCGGGTGATCCGTTTCTGAACCAGGGATTCGACAGTGCGCAGCAGAGCCAGTTCGATAGACATAATATTCTCCAGTTGAACGTGCGGTTCTCCCGGAGAGAAGAGATCACCCTGCGGGACAACCGCGGGTGATAAAAAGACAGGGGTTACCTGTTTCCTCCACGCGGTAAAAAAAGAGCACGAGTCTTCGCGCTGCCAATGCAGCGATCGGACGCAACGTTTAGCATTGAATGTTGCATATTCGTCTCCTTACCAAGTGAAAGTTGAACAAGTTGCCACAGTCTAAAAAAAGACCGAATTTTATACAACAACCTCACCCCCATATGGGTGGTGAGTCATCTATCAATGCCTGTGCGCGTTCATTCCTGCCCTTCTCGCGGGCGTATCAGATCCCGGACAGCAAGCGGAACTCTTCCAGCGCATAGGTATCCGTCATGCCGCTGACATAGTCGAGCAGCAGCCGCACCCTGTAGTACCACTCCTGCTCTGCACCGCTGTCGAAACGGGGATCCCTGCTGGCCACAGCCAGCCGGTATGCCTTGAGATGACGGGCCGACAAGCGGTGAAACAGGCGACGGGCGAAGAAGAGCTCGCTGCCCCCCTGCCCGGCCAGCAGGCGCTCGAATTGACTGGCGGGCAATGCCAGCAGGCAGGCATAGGTAGAGAGCACACCGCGCAAGGCGGCATAGCCTTCGAGCTCCAGCGCCTCGACCTCGGGGCGCATGAAAACCTGCTCGCGAGCAACCTGCTTGAGAGTTTCGAGCACCATGGCAGCCGGAGCCTGACCGTGCAGCAGGGCCTGGGGATAGGCACCGCTCAGTATGATCTCGTGCTCGCTCACATAGGTGTGGGCGGCCAGCGCGATCAAGTCGTGAGTCAGATGCTGGCGAAAATGGGGGAAGAAGCCTCTGTCCGAGGCGGTGGCATCAGTCAGCAGTCCGGCCATGTAGCTGCCTTCATCGGCCAGACGCAGCGCCTGTTGCAGCTCGCTCAGGCTGAGAATGCGTCTGTCCACCGCATCTTCGAGATCGGCGATGCAGTAAGAGATGTCGTCAGCCGCCTCCATGATGTAGACCAGCGGGTGGCGGCAACCGGGTGCCAGCCCCAGGCTCTGGCTCAGGGAACGGTAGAGAGGTTGCTCACTGAAGAAGATGCCGCGCTTGCTGGTCCAGCCGTGATGCTGGCCGTAATGAAGCCCCGGTAGGGGTTGCTGCGGATACTTGCACAGGGCGGCCAGCTGCCCCAGGGTCAGGTTCAGCTCATGCAGACTGTGCACCAACCGCAGGCTCTGGGCATTGCCGTCAAACACCAGCAGATCCTGGCGCAGCTCAGCCCACTGCGGACTGGGCGCTTGGCCAAGGGCTGCAGCGAACAGGGTATCCAGCTCCTGTGCCAGCCACTGGCTCATCACCTGTTCGCCAAAGTGGCCGAACGGCGGGTTGCCGACATCGTGCAGCAGGCAGGACATCTCCACCAGATTGATGAAGGCCCCCTCGCACACCGCACCCGCAGGCAGCGCCGCCAGAATGCGGCGGCTGATCTGGCGGCCTGTCTCCTGCACCTCCAGCGAATGGGTCAGACGGCTGCGTACCGAGGCCTTCACATCGAGCGGGAAAACCTGGGTCTTCTGTTGCAGCCGGCGCACCGGTGCCGCCTGTACGATGCGGGCACGATCCAGCTCTGTCGCCTCAAGCAAGTCTTCCTCACCCCAGGGGTGACTGCGCAGTGACGGGATCAGGCGCTGATACATATTATTCATCTCCTTTTGTGCCTGAAGCGGCAACGTAATGAGGCGGCAGACAGGCTCAGGAGAGCAGCCAGCGCTTCAGCCGGGCTATGTCACCCGGGCACTCGCGGCGCAGCGACTCTATCCAGTCCTCCACGTTCTCCCACCAGGCGGGGTGATCCGGACTCTGGATCAGCTGGGCCAGCTGTTGCAGCCGGCGCAGACCGATGGAACCGGCCGCGCCCTTGATCTTGTGCGCCTCTTCCACCACGCCTGCCTGATCCTTGGCAATCATGTTGGAGTCGAGCACAGCCATGTAGTCCGGCATCATTTTCTCGAACAGTTCGACGCTGGAGAGCAACACCGGCTTGCCCACCGTATCGGCGTAATCGGTGAGGAAGGGCAGGTCAAGCAGCGCATCCTGATTGCCTGCATCGGCTTGCTCGTCGGCCTCATCGTCGGCCAGATCCGCAAACAGGTGACCAATCACTTCGCGCACCGCCCGGGAGCCCAGCGGCTTGCTGATCACATCCTGCAGGCCGCGATCCCGATAATACTGGCGATCGCCGGTGGCATTGGCGGTGAGCGCCACCATGGGCGGCAAACTGTCGCCGTAGCGCGCCAGCAACTGGGCCGCCACATCGAAGCCGGTCATGTCCGGCAACTGAATGTCGAGCAGGATCAGGTCAAAGTCATCGGGATTGGCCATGGCCAGCGCCTGGGCGCCGTCCCGGGCCACCTTGACCTCATGCCCCAACTTGTTGAGCAGGGCGCAGGCCACTGTCACATTCAGCTCCACGTCTTCCACCAGCAGGATATCGAGGGTCGGCATCTCCTGCTCGGAAGTGGCCACCTGAGGTTCGACGCAATCCACCTCCAGCTCGGCGGTGAAGCAGGATCCTTCACCCGGGTCGCTGTCCACATAGAGCTGACCACCCATGGCCTGCACCAGCTGGCGGGAGACGGCCAGACCTATGCCGGTGCCGGTGGCGTGCTTCTTGCCTTGCACCTGATAGTACATGGCAAAAATTTTCTCCTGCTGGGCGCGAGGTATGCCGACACCGGTATCCTCCACCTCGAAGTGCAATGCCAACTTGCCCGGCACATCGGCCGCATGGGAGAGGCAACGCACAGTCACGCCGCCCTCATCGGTAAATTTGACCGCATTGCCCACCAGATTCCACAGCACCTGGCGCAGGCGGGTGCCATCGGCCATCACGAACTGCGGCATGTCGCCATCCCGATCGAAATGCAGATAAAGCCCCTTCTGCTCCGCCTGGATGCGCGACAGCGTCTCCAGCTCGTCCAGGAAGGCGGGCAGATCGATGGGGGTCGGCGCTATCTCCAACCGGCGCCGGTCCAGCTTGTCCAGATCGATGATGTCATTGAAGATATTGCCCAGGGTCACGGCACTCAGGTGGATGGTCTTGAGCTGCTGATGCTGCCGGGGATCGAGGGGAGTATCCATCAGCATGCGACTGAGGCCCACTATGCCGTTGAGCGGAGTGCGCAGCTCATGGCTGATGGTGGAGATGAACGTGGTCTTGTCGCGGCTCGCCTTCTCCAGCTTGTCCTGATATTGCTTGCGCTCTGTGATGTCGCGGCCAAAGCCTAGCAGGCCGAGCCGTTTGCCAAAGCGATCGAAGAAAGGCACCTTGCGCAGCTCGAAGTAGGCCTTGCGACCATCCGGGTATTCCAGCCACTGCTCATAGGTGAGCGGCTCGTTGCTGGTAAAGACCTGCTTGTCGGTCTCCACCACCTTGTTGGCAATCTCCTGCTTGTAGACATCGAACGGGGTCAGCCCGATGAGCTCGGCCTCCACCTTGCCGGTCAGCTCCTCCATGGCGCGATTGCAGCCGGAGAACTGCTCGTCTTCATTGCGGTAGTAGACCAGATCGGGGGAGCAGTCGATGAAAGAGCGCAGCAAGGCGGTACGCTCGCCCAGGTGCAACTGGGCTTTTTCGCGCTGGAACACCTCGTTCTCCAGATCCTCGATCGCTTGCTGACGCAGTGTCTCGGCCCGGTTGGTTTCGGCAATCTGGGCGTTGAGGCGGCTGATGTTCTCCTGCAGCTGGCTGTTGAGTTCCAGATCCCGTTCGCGCATGTCTTGCAGCTTGCGCACCATACGGGTCAGTCGCTGGCGGGAATCCTCCAGCTGATCCACGACGATGGAGAGAAAATAGACGGCCCAGGGGGTCACCAGCAGGCCGAAGAAGACGGAGCGCACCAGGTCGACTATGTCTACGGTGCCGCGCAGAAACAGGGTTACCCCCATCTGGATGGAGACGGCCAGCACTATGATGCCCGTCGCCAGGAACATGCTGAAGCGCACCAGACCCAGCTTGGTCATCAGATCGACGTAATATTGCGCCCAGGATTTGATTTGTTTCATCTTGTTGTTTTCTCCCCGATATTCGCCGAACAGAATACCAGCACGGCGCGCCGAACTCTTGTGCCGTCACGCTATTAATTATTGATTAACGCCATCTGCCAACTGGGATAGCATGCGTTGGTGGACTCAGTCAGCCGCAGTTCAGCTTGCTGTCCTATCATCCCGAGCCATTTCATCCAACAGCTTGTTATTTCAGGAGTCTTACCGATGCGCACTCTCACCCTGCTGAGTCTTGGCCTGCTGGCAGCCAATGCCGCCCACGCCGATCTGGGGGAGATCCCCAAGCAGTCCGGCTGGTCCGGTTTCCTGCTCGGCGGGGTCAACGCCGTCAGCTACAAGTCCAACTTCTATGCGGGCGATGACAGCAACAGCCGCATCAATGACCTCGGCTCTCCCGACAGCGAAAGCGGTCTGACTCCCCTCATCAACGCTGACATTCGCTACACCTTTGCCGACACCCGTACCCAGGTGTTTCTCGGCAACCTGATCCAGGATGCGATCCGCTTCGACTTCACCCAGCAGCTGGGTCTGCGCCAGGAGATGGGCGACAAGGGAATCGTCGCCACCTCCCTGGTGTTCAACGCCATGCCGGTCGAGCTGTGGAGCGATCCCTTCGCCACCAATGTGGATCGCAGCTCCACCGATGTGAAATCAAAAGGGGTTCGCTTCACCTGGGACAAGATCTGGGGCAGCAACTTCCACGGCAGCCTCACCAGCCGGGAAGTGGATCTGGATGAAGAGCGCAGTGGGCAGCAGTATGACCTGACCCACGGCACCCACTATGCCTCCATGCTGGATCGCAACGGCAAGGTGCACGACATGGAGATCTCCTATCAGTGGCACTTTGGCGGCAACCAGCTGCTGGAACCCGCACTCCTCTACAAGCAGGCCAGGCTTGATGGCAGCGCCGAGAGCTTCAAGAACACGGGTCTGCAGCTGACCTACGCCAAGCGTGGTCCCCAGTGGTCCATCGCCAGCAACGTCTATGCCGGCAAGCGCAACTATGACGAGGCGAATCCCATCTTCGGACAGAGTGCCGATGCAAACGAGTTTGCCATCAACGGTACCTTCTTCTGGCACAGTCTGTTCGGCGTCAAGGATCTCGCCGCCACCTTTACCGCAGCCTACTCCACCGCCAACTCCGACATCAGCTTCTACGACAGTCAGGCCACCCGCGTCAGCACCGGTCTGCTCTACAACTTCTAAACCGGTCCATCCCAGCAACAACAAGGCCACCCCATGGGGTGGCCTTGGCATTTGTGCGCGTGGCTGACGTCAGATACCGAGCGAATCGAGCAGATCGTCGTGCTCATTGGCCACCTTGGCGGCAACCGGCGTCGGCTTGGATGCCGCCAGCTTGGTCTGGGCGATCAGCGCATCCGGATCCAGCTCCTCTTCGTCCATGCCATCACTGTGAATGCGGATGAACTCTGTCCTGTCCATCGCCAGCTCCAGATAGAAGATGTTGTTGCGGGAGGTGAAGAAGGTAACCCGGCGCGCTTCCGGGTTGTCGAGGTTGGTGTCGACGCTCAACATCACCTGCTTGTTCAGCGCCAGCATTTTCGGCTGGTTCTGGGTAATATGAGTCTGCAGATCACGGCCCACCTTGACGGTGAAACTGCCGACGATCTGGTTCATCAACTCGCCCATGACGTTGCTCACCTCGTCCGAAGTGTGGGAGATGGCGAGATCTTCCTTGGAGAGGCCCATGCTGAGCATGTAGCTCTCGTACAGCTCCATGGCAGCAGAGGCGGAGAAGTTGATCACGACCAGGCCGGAGAAACCGCCGTCGAACAACACGAAACAGCCGATATCCGGCTTGAGGCAGGTCTTGCTGATGCGCTGCACCATGCCGGAGAAACGCACCTGACTCTGGGTCGCCGCACTCAATACCCCCGTGACCGAATGGCACAGACTCAGCAACACATCCTCTGTGGTCAATACGGCGTCGTTGTCGGCTCTTGTCACTATCATGGGACCTTCCTGAACATCGAAAATGGGCTTATCTATACCATAACTCTAACAGATAGCGCGGCTTGAGCTCTGAAATAGCGAGCCGCCTCTCACTTGACTCAATTATCAACGCAAAGCGGGATGAAACCGGCCAGATGGGCAAGCCGGGCACGCCAGCTATCGGCTTGGGTCCGCAAGGCCTGCGGGTCATATGGCAAAGCGGGGTGAGCCCCCCAGATGGGGCCGGGCCAGGCTTTGTCCGTGGTGAAGCGGGCGACATGGTGCAGATGCAGTTGCGGCACCAGATTGCCCAGCGCCCCGATGTTGATCTTGTCCGGGCAAAGCGCTTGCTCCATCAGAGTGGCGACGGCGCAGGACTCCTGCATCAGCTGTTGCTGCTGAGCGGGCGCCAGATGGTGGATCTCGCGCAAGTTGTCTACCCGTGGCACCAGGATGAGCCAGGGATACTGGCTGTCTTTGGCGAGCAGGACACGGCAAAGCGGCAGATCCCCGAGCAGCTGGGTATCCGCCTGCAGGCGAGTGTGCAATTCAAACATGAAGACCTCGTTGGATAAGGTGGGCGCTATGCACGATGAGAGCCCCCACGTTACTGCAACGGGCTGCAAACTTAAAGTCGCGGCACGGCCCAGCCGACGAAGCGCTTGCGAAGCTCCGGGTCCGCCTGCAAGAAGAGTTGCTGCAACCGCCCCTCCAGTTCGCTGGTTGCCACAGCAGGCACAGCCTTGCCCGCTGCCACTGTGGTTGCCACTCCGGCCATCGTCAACGCTGCCTTGCCACCGCTGCGGTTGTACTCCTCGAGCCGGGCTCGCCAGTCCATACCGATCAGCATGCCGCTGGTCATCAGTGCATCCTGCTGAGTATCGAGCGCCTGACCATTGGCCTGCAGCGTCACAACTGGCGCCTTGGCATAGGCCACCATCGCCTGCTCATCGGCTGGCTGTTGGGCCACCAGCGTCAAGCGCTGGTTGCTGGCCTGATAGCGCACCACCTGGGGATCGGATCGCACCTGACGATCGTTCTCGCTGCCATTGCGACTCGGGATCACCCCCTCATATCGCACCAGCAACTGCTGCTCCCCATCCGCCAGGGTAGCGTGCTGCTCATCTTGCAGCTTGCCCGCACTGACCGCCAGGATCTGGAAATCCGGTGGCACCACCACCTCGACGGCGGCCTGCGCCGTACTCATGCCCAGCGCCGACCAAAGCAGTGTCAAACCACTCCACTTCTGATAACTCTTCATGCTCGCTCATCTTCCTGATCGCTGTGATGGGTGCAGGGTAGCAGCCGAAGATGACAGAAAAATAACGCCGGTCAGAGCAAGTAGCGGGGCCGCTCGGCAAACCACTGGGCCAGCACCTGCTTGAACAGCCGGATCTTTCGTGGCACCCGCCGCTGCTGGGCGTGCAGCACATGGAGCTGATGCAGGCCACTCTGCCACCCGTCGAGCACGGTCACCAGCTCTCCCGCAGCCAGCGCGGGCTCCACCAGCATCAGAGGGCACTTGGCATATCCCATGCCGGCGCGGGCCAGTTGCAGTACGGTACTGTAATGATTGGCCCGCACCTTGCCTTGCACCAGAATGTGGGCCTCTTCCTCTCCTCTGCGAAAGTGCCACTGCTCCCAGGCGGGGTTGCTCCCCTGCAACAGGCAGGGGCGGCTACTCAGCTCATAGGGGGTGGCTGGAATCCCTTCCCGCACCAGCAGAGCGGGGCTTGCCACCACCACGTCCTTGAGCTGACCGAGTGGCAACGCCACCAGGTTGTCGGGGATGCTGCTCATGGCGCGCAGCGCTATGTCGTTCTCCCCCTGACTCATGTCGACCATGGCATTGGTGAAGTTGAGTTCGACCTCGACACCCGGGCAGAGCACTGCAAAATGGCCAAGCAGCTCGCTCACCATGCGATCCCCTGTGCTGACCGCACAGGTAAAGCGCAAGCGGCCAGCATCCTCCTCGGTCAGTGCCTGGATATCCTCTTCCGCCTGCCGGACTAGCGCGAAGATCTGCCCCGTCTGCAAATAGAGGGTCTTGCCCGCCTCGGTGAGGCTGAGCCGGCGGGTAGTGCGCTGCAACAACTGGGCATTGAGAGCGGCTTCCAGGGCGCTGACATGGCGCTGACATGGCGGCTCAACATCCCCTTGCTCACCCCCAGCACATCGGCAGCGGCAGAGAAGCTGCCTCGCTGCACCACCTCGTAAAAGCTGGCCAAATGGGCGATATCCATCATTAGCTCCAATATGGAAACAATGAGTTTATTTTACGCGCTTTTTCCCCCGTTTCATCGCGCTAGAATCGACCTATCCCAACCAGGAGTGAAACAGATGAAGATTGTGATTGTGGGTGCCTCCGGCACCGTCGGCTCTGCGGTCAGTGAACTGCTTGCCAAGGACCATCAGGTGATCCGGGTCGGTCACAGCCGTGGCGATGCCACTGTCGACATGCGCGATCCCGCCTCCATCAAGGCGCTGTTTGCCCAGGTGGGCCAGTTCGATGCGCTGGTCGTCGCCAGCGGCAGCGTGGCCTTCAACGGTCTGACCGAGATGACCGACGAGCAGTGGCAAGTAGGGCTCCAGAGCAAGCTGATGGGCCAGATCAACCTGACTCGCGCCGCCATCCCCTATCTGAATGACAAGGGCTCCATCACCCTGATCAGCGGTATTTTGAGCGAGGAACCCATCAACTGGGGAGTCAGTGCAACCACCATCAATGGCGCCATCGAGCACTTTGTGAAGGCCGCCGCCTGCGAGCTGCCAAAGGGCTTGCGCATCAATGTGGTGAGCCCGACCGTGCTGACCGAGTCGATGGACAAATACGCCGACTTCTTCCCGGGCTTCGTGCCGGTGCCCGCCGCCAAAGTGGCACTGGCCTACCAGAAATCCGTGCTGGGCGTGCAGACCGGGCAGGTGTTCAAGGTCAACGGCTGATAGCCGCCCCCTTGCCGCCAGACCACCAATAAAAACGGGCCCCGCACTGGGGCCCGTCTGTTGGTCGGCTTGTGCCTTTTGTCACCAGCAAACGTTTGTTTTTCGATGACAAAAAAAGGCGGCAACCCTTAGTCGATCAGACCGTACTGATCCCGCAGCACCTCGATGATCTCCTGCTTTGGATTGGCGGAGCGCACCAGCGGGTGACCGATGATCTTCTCGGCGATCCCGACGTAGGTGTTGGAGATATCCATCATCACTTCGGTGGGCAGCTTGTTGCCTTTGGCCAGGGCGAAGCGTTCCGACATGCGGTTCTTGTTGAGCAGTATGTCCGGATCCGGGAAGTGGTTGAGCAGCCACTGACGGAAACCCTCTTTGGACTTCTCGACGATCTGGCCATCACGCAGCGCCGCGCCATCCCAGATGCGGGAGCTGTCGGGGGTGCCCACTTCATCCATGTAGATCAGCTTCTCGTTGCCCGCCGCATCCTGGACATAGCCAAACTCGAACTTGGTGTCGACGAAGATCTGATCCAGCGAGGCCAACGCATCGCTGATGACGTTGAAGCCCTCTTTGAGCAGCACTTCGTAGCGATCGATGTCAGCCGGTTTGCTGAAGTTGAAGCCTTGGTAGTGGCGTTCGATATCGGCGCGGGAGACGTTAACGTCATCGGCTTCCGGCACACCATCCAGCCCGGTCAGCACACCCTTGGTGGAGGGGGTGATAAGGATCTCCGGCAACTTCTGATCCTTTTTGAGCCCTTCTGGCAAGGTGATGCCGCAGAACTCACGCTCGCCATCCTTGTAGGCACGCCACATGGAACCAGTGATGTACTGGCGGGCGATCGCTTCGATCATCACGGGGCGGGCTTTTTGCACGATCCAGACGAAGGGGTGCGGAATATCCAGGATGTGGCTGTCGGCCAGTCCCTTCTCCTTGAACAGCTTGAACCAGTGGCTGGAGATGGCGTTGAGCGCAGCTCCTTTGCCCGGTACGCCATTCAGCCCGTCGACACCTTGCCAGATGCAGTCGAAGGCCGAGATGCGGTCGCTGATCACCATGAGGGCGAGCGGCGCATCGGCAGGCACATCATAGCCTTTCTCTTTTATGAGCCGGGCACTGTCTTCGGGGGTCAACCAGTAGACGCTGCGCACTTTGCCGGAATGGACAGGTTTATCGGTACGGATCGGCAAATCGTCATTCACCGCCAATACTTGATCTGCAAGACTCATGGCTAATAACACTTCCTGTTTGTGGGAGGAATAAAACAGGGGCACCAAGCCCCTGTTTCTGGGGGGTTAACATATCAAGCGCATCAGACCCTGTATTTACAGGGAGATTAACCTAACAAAACAGGGGCACTAGGCCCCTGTTTCTATTCTGTTTTTGCTGCCTGGTCAGCCAAGCCCTTGGCAAAGGCCTCGGACAGGCTGATGTACATCTGGGAGATGACGCCGGACGCCACTGGCTTCTTGTCCTTGTCGAACAGGGTAATGGAGGTCTTGCCCCCCGCCATCTCGCCCAACTGGAAGCGATACTTCTCCTCTTCCAGCTTGAATGGCTCACCGCCCTTGGCTTTCCAGAAATCGCTGCCCGGTTCGTCGTATTCGACGTCGATCCAGCCCAGGGACTGCTGGGTATCCTTGATGGTGAAACCATAGGCCGGCAGCACCTGATTGAGGCGACGCCAGACCAGATCAAAGGAACCGTCCGCAATCCAGGCACTCAGCTCGTTGTTGTCCAGACCCAGCTGCAAGCCCATGCCATCGTTGGCCTTGTGCTGCTCGCGGGACTTGAGCTGCTTGTCGTAATAGAGGGAGAACTGGTTCAGGGCGCGGGTCGCGTAGCGCTGGGCATCGGCTGGCGTCAACACATTGGTGGTCTCGCCATCAATGGTCTCTTCGTGATCCAGCACCCGTACCGACATGTTGACGGCATGACGCTGGGCATCGTTGCGCACTGTGAACTGGTAACGCTGGCGGATGTTGAAATCATCATCCTCTTCACTCCAGCCATCGAGGGCCTTGGTGTTGTCAAACCAGCCGGTCTGCAAGACCCCAGCCTGCTGATCCAGCTTCTCTGTGGTCACCTTGTACTGGGCCAGGAAGTTCATCAGGAAGGCCCAGGTATCGCGCTCCACGCTCTGATTGGTACTCAGGGCATAGAAGGCCACTGTGGGTTCGCTGGCATTGGGCACGACCTGGCTGCCCGGTACCACTGTCAGCAGCTGGGCAGGCGGACGCACGTCAATCTTGGCGCCAAGAGCACCGTCACGGCTGCTCTCTGGCAATGCCGGGATGTCGAAATTGCTGTTAAAGGCGGGGGTACTCAACCCGGACGGCACCAGAAACGCACGACCTTCAAGGCGGGCATCCTCGTACTCGAAACCACGGTTGGCCATCTTGCGATCCTGGGGTGAACTACAGGCTGCCAACACGGCAACGGTCGCTACACTCAGCACCAGGCGCACTGCATTTCCCTTTCCATTTGCTTTAAACACTCGCCATCAACTCCGCAGTCGTCAGTGCTCGCGTCATCGCTTGTTCGCCCTCTGGAGTGAGGTCGGTGAGCGGCAGACGCAAGGTCGCCGTCGCAATCAATCCCAGTCGGGCGCAGGCCCACTTCACCGGGATGGGACTCGGTTCGCAGAACAGAGTCTGATGCAACGGCATCAATCGATTGTTGATGTCATGCGCCTGCCCGGCATCACCGGCCAGCGCAGCACGACACATGTCGGCCATCTGGGCCGCTGCAATATTGGTGGTGACCGAAATGACTCCGTCTCCCCCTTGCAGCATAAAATCACATCCACTGGCATCATCGCCACTATAAAGCGCGAATTCCGCTCCGCACAGCTCACGCAGCAGCGGAGTACGGCTCAGATCCCCGGTGGCCTCTTTCAGACCTATGATGCCGGGTACCCTGGCTAACCGGGCTACCGTCTCCGGTTTGAGATCGCAACAGGTGCGACCGGGCACATTATAAAGAATTTGGGGCAGACCACTAGCCTCGGCGATCGCACAATAGTGACGATAGAGGCCTTCTTGGGTGGGTTTGTTGTAATAAGGGGTAACCGAGAGACCCGCCACCACGCCCGTTTCGGCGAATCGTTTGGCAAGGGCGATGGCATGGGCGGTATTGTTGGATCCGCAACCGGCGATGACAGGAATGCGTCCGGCGGCCAGTTCCACGGTTTTTTCCACGACGGCAATGTGCTCTTGCTCGCTCAGGGTCACCGATTCCCCTGTGGTACCGACCGCAACGATGGCGGCTGTACCCGCGCTGACATGATAATCGACCAAGGTGGCCAGACTGGCCCAGTCGACTTCACCTGAAGCCAGCATGGGGGTAACGAGCGCAACAAGACTACCGCGTAACATGGATATTTCTCCCGATTTTCAGGGGCGTTATGGTAAAGCTGCACCCTTGGAAAAACAAGGGAGGCAGGGGGCAAGCCATGATACCATCCGGCACAAAACGCTGTGCGCGAGCGCAACAGCATGCGCCAAATCGTGGTCGTGACCACCACAGGCAGGGCTCGCCGCAACAACATTCTCAACAAGGTTGTCATGTCAGGGTGCAGAGAGTGGCCAGAACGCTCCCGCTCTACTCACATTCACAACCAGCTAATGGACGAGAGAAGATTTATGACTCACTACCTGGTCGTAACGGCCATAGGCACGGACAGGCCTGGCATCGTCAATGAAGTCACTCGCCACGTCAGTGGGTGTGGCTGCAACATTGTCGATAGCCGTCTTGGTATCTTCGGTAATGAATTCACCTTCATCATGCTGCTGTCCGGTGACTGGAACAGCCTGATGCAACTCGAGATAAGCCTGCCCCTGCGCAGCCAGGAGTGGGAGCTCATCACCATGATGAAGCGCACCGAGCGCCACCATTCTCTGCAATACGACATCAGCGCCAACGCCGAGATCCTGATCCGGGATCAGCCTGGCATCGTAAGCCAGTGCACCCAGTTCTTCAGCGACCACGGCTGGGACATCCAGGCCATGCAGACCATGACGCTGGAGCAACAGCCCTACAACCTGCTCAAGGCAAGCTTCCAGCTCAATCTGGCCAAGCAGGGAGAAGCCGCCGGTTCGGATACGGCCTTCGCCGGATTCTGTCGTGAACTGGGCGCCGAATCGTTCGAATTCATCGTCAACAACAAACACGCCTGACGACCAACCCCAAGGAGAATCCATGCAACCTTTATCCGCTGGCACCCTGGCCCCCGACTTTTCCCTGTCAGATCAGGATGGCAATCCAGTTCGTCTATCCGACCTGCGCGGCAAGAAAGTGCTCATTTATTTCTATCCCAAGGCGATGACCCCTGGCTGCACCACCCAGGCCTGCGGTCTGCGTGACGTCAATAGCGAGCTGGCCGCTCTCAACGTGGTGGTGCTCGGCATCAGCCCGGATCCGGCCAAGCGCCTGAAGAAGTTCGAGGAGCGCGACAGCCTCAACTTCCGCCTGCTGGCCGATGAAGATCACGCCGTCGCCGATGCTTTTGGCGTCTGGGGCCCGAAGAAGTTCATGGGCAAGGAGTATGACGGCATTCACCGTCTGAGCTTCCTCATCGATGAAGAGGGCAAAATCGTCCACCGCTTCGACAAGTTCAAGACCAGCGACCACCATCAGGTGGTGCTCGACCTCATCAAGGGTTGAGCCCAAAGACATATAAAACACACTTCATGCAAAAGGGCCTGCAACTGCAGGCCCTTCGCTTGTCTCGCTCGCCGAGATAACAGTGTGATGATGGCATCACCTGATGAGTCAAGGCCGGGTCGCCATCTTGGCGGCCCCGTTTTCGTTGCCCCGTCTGCAGGGACCTGTGGCCACAGCGACGGAGTCATGTTTGTGATGGTCTGGCATGCACCTGTGTCGGGTGCCTTGGTGGCGAGTCATCCGGGCACAAGCCAGATGACTCCTTTATTGTTACCAGCTCGAGCAGCAATGCAAGCACGCAACCGCTGCTTTTAATTAACCAGAAACCGCTCCGTTTTGATTTCCCGATCCAGCTTTCTCACCAACCTCCCCTGCCAGATCAAAAAATTCATCTGAGATATGGGTTAACGTGACCCCAGTTTCATTTTCCAGTGAGAAAAGCCCATGAACATGAGCCACACCGAACGCCTGATCCTGAGCAACCAGTACGAGATCCTGGCCAAACTCAATCCGGAGAAAGCGGCGTCTTACCAGCGGGCCAGCACCATCATAGCCCGCGGCTACTGCCTGCAGATCCTCGAACTGGAGAAGAGCTTCGGTCATCTGGATCTGGCCACCTGTCAGGAGGTGATCGACACCCTGGAACTTCACCATGCGCTGGCCATCTCCTGGGGCAATCTTGATGGGGCCGATCAGAGTGAAATCACCGCGAGCCGGCTGGAATTCAACGGCTACAGCCGCAGCCAGGAGCGGGAGCTGGCCGACTACGTCTGCTTCCTGCTGGAAGTGGACAAGCGCTTCCCCGAGCTCAAGTGCCCATGTGACGAGCTTTCGAGCGACATTGCCATGCGCGACAAGTACCAGCGCATGCTGACCGTATGGCGCCAGTGCCCCCGTCAATACAAGCTCTCCATCCAGGAGATCCGCAAAGTATTGGCAGCCTGATCGACATGGATGGAAAAGGCGCCTCTGGGCGCCTTTGTCTGATTGGAAAACCTTGTTCGCCTATTCGTAGAGAAAAGATTTGTCCAGCTGCTTGAAAGCAGCATTGAGGGTATCGGCCAGCTCTTCGTAACGGGGCTGGGCCACCAGTTGGCGATGACTGCCCTGCTCGTTCATCTTGCCGTTGATCTCGCGATACCAGCTGGCAAGGGAGGGAGGCAAACGGGTATCGGCACGCTGACCGAGCCAGTAGTAACCTTGCAGCGGCAGACTGAGCAGAAACAGCACTGAGGTCATGACGGAAGGCCAGTAGTGCAGCTCACCGAGCTGGAACTGCAACATGACGCTGAGCACCGCCAGCGCCGGAATGATCTTGAGGGCGAATTCGGTGGCCTTGATCACCCGATTCTCCGGAAACATGGAATTAAGCTCGGGACGGCGGGGCCAAAGGGTCATATAATGACGGCCTTGCTGTAACTTAGTTCCAAAAATGTTCATGCTCATGCTACCTCCGAGCTTTTTTTGAACGTATTAACGGCAAAACCTCGACTATATTTGATGCGCAATAACAAAGGTTGAGGATGACTTTGTTATTTTTCAACAATCGAGTTATCCTTTGTACGCCCAATTTTTGCACCAACGGCCTGCCGTTGAGCTGTCAGGGACGTCTGGATTTCGGGTCTTGTATCACTATACAAGGGGCAAGCAACAGATTGCCAACCCTCATAAGGATAAGTTGAAAGTTTTTGGACGCAACGCGTCCAACGCATCCTCCTACACAACCCAATCTGCGATAGGATTTATTCATGAGTAAGCTGGTTCTTGTACTTAACTGTGGCAGCTCGTCCCTGAAGTTTGCTGTCATTGACGCAACCACCGGTGATGACCTGTTGTCCGGCCTGGCCGAGTGTTTCAACCTCGACGACGCCCGCATCAAGTGGAAACTGAATGGCGAGAAAGGCAGTGCCGATCTGGGCGCTGGTGCCGCTCACCAGGAAGCGCTGGACTACATCGTCAACAAGATCCTGCCGCTCAATCCGGAACTGTCCCAGAATCTGATCGCCATTGGTCACCGTGTTGTTCACGGTGGTGAGCGCTTCACCTCCTCCGTTGTGATCTGTGATGACGTCATCGCCGGCATCGAAGCCGCCGTACCTTATGCACCGCTGCACAACCCGGCTCACCTGATCGGTATCCGTGAAGCACGTCGTATCTTCCCGGCACTGGCCGACAAGAACGTGGCCGTGTTCGACACCGCCTTCCACCAGACCATGCCGGAAGAAGCCTTCCTGTACGCCCTGCCGTACAAACTCTACAAAGAGAACGGCATCCGTCGCTACGGCGCCCACGGCACCAGCCACTACTACATCAGCCTGGAAGCCGCCAAGCAGCTGAACAAGCCGGTTGACGAGCTGAACATCATCAACTGCCACCTGGGCAACGGCGGTTCCGTCTGCGCCATCAAGAACGGCAAATCCGTTGATACCTCCATGGGTCTGACCCCGCTGGAAGGCCTGGTCATGGGTACCCGCTCCGGCGATCTGGATCCGGCCATCATCTTCTTCCTGCACGACAAGCTGGGCATGAGCGTGGCGGATATCAACACCATGCTGACCAAAGAGTCCGGCCTGCAGGGTCTGACCGAAGTGACTTCCGACTGCCGTTTCGTTGAAGACAACTACGACAGCAAAGAAGAAGCCAAGCGTGCCATGGATGTCTACTGCTATCGCCTGGCCAAGTACATCGGCGCCTACGCCGCCGCCATGGACGGTCGTCTGGATGCCGTGGTCTTCACCGGTGGTATCGGTGAAAACTCCGCTCCGATCCGTGAAATCACCCTGAACAAGCTGGGTCTGCTGGGCTTCGACGTCGATCACGACGCCAACCTGGCTGCCCGCTTCGGCAAGGGGGGCGAGATCACCAAGGCTGGTTCTACCAAGGCCCTGGTTATCCCGACCAACGAGGAGTGGGTCATTGCCCACGACGCGCTGGAACTGGTCGGCGCATAAATTCGCTGTAGAGCAAGGCCGCCCCAGGGCGGCCTTTTCCTGATCCCAAAAAATGAACAAGGGGTATTAAGTGGCACGCACTATTATGCTTATCCCGGTCGGCACTGGTGTCGGCGTAACTTCCGTGAGTCTTGGCGTTGTTCGCGCCATGGAACGTCACGGTGTCAATGTCAGCTTCTTCAAACCGGTCGCTCAGCCGCGTCCGGGTGAAACCGGTACCGAGCGTTCCACCGCCGTGATCCGCGCTGCTGCCAACATCAACCCGCCCGAGCCATTCGCCCTCTCCTACGCCGAGAACATGATCACCTCCAGCAACACCGACATCCTGCTGGAAGAGATAGTGGCTCGCTTTGAAGAGCACGTGAAGGCCAGCGGTGCCGAAGTGCTGGTCATCGAAGGCATGGTACCGACCGACAAGCAGCCGTTTGCCAACAAGCTGAACTATGACGTCGCCAAGGCGCTGGATGCCGACATGGTGTTCGTGACCCATCCGGGCAACGACTCCAGCCAGAAGCTCAAAGAGCGCATCGAGCTGGCCTGCTCCAACTTCGGTGGCGTCAACAACCCCCGTATCGTGGGTTGCGTCATCAACAAGGTAGGTGCTCCGGTTGACGAGCACGGCGTGACCCGCCCGGACCTGACCGAGATGTTCGAGGCGCACCACCACGCTTCTGAAGCGGCCCACAATCTGGAAGTGCTGCAAGTGTTCGGCAAGAGCCCGCTGCGCATCCTGGGTTGCATCCCCTGGAATACCCAGCTGATCGCCCCGCGCGCCAAGGATCTCGCCAAACATCTGGCCGCCAAGATCCTGCACAAGGGTGAGCTGGACAGCCGTCGCCTGCAAACCGTGACCTTCTGTGCCCGCTCCATCCATAACATGGTTGAGCACTTCCGTCCGGGCAGCCTGCTGGTCACCTCCGGCGACCGTTCCGACGTCATCGTCTCCGCCTGCCTCTCCGCCATGAACGGCGTCAAGCTGGGCGCACTGCTGCTGACCGGCAACTATCATCCCGAGCCGCAAGTGATGGCCCTGTGCCAACAGGCCATGGCCACCGGCCTGCCGATCATGATCACTGGCACCAACACCTGGCAGACCGCCGTCAGCCTGCAAAACTTCAACGTCGACATTCCGGAAGATGACCGCGAGCGTATCGAGCTGGTGCAGGACTATGTGGCTGGCCACATCGACAAGCACTGGATCGAGTCTCTCTCCGCCAAGTCTACCCGTTCCCGTCGTCTGAGCCCGCCGGCGTTCCGTTATCAGCTGACCGAGCTGGCCCGTCAGGCCAACAAGCGTGTCGTGCTGCCGGAAGGCGAAGAGCCGCGTACCATCAAGGCAGCTTCCATCTGTGCCGAGCGTGGTATCGCCCGTCCTGTGCTGCTGGGTAACCCGGAAGAGATCCGTCGCGTTGCAGAGCAGCAGGGTGTGGTGCTGACCGACCGTGTCGAGATCATCGACCCGCTGGAAGTGCGCGAGCGCTATGTGCCGCGTCTGGTCGAACTGCGCAAGAACAAGGGCATGACCGAAGTGGTTGCCCGCGAACAGCTGGAAGACAACGTGGTGCTGGGCACCATGATGCTGGAGCGTGGCGAAGTAGACGGTCTGGTATCCGGCGCGGTACACACCACCGCCAACACCATCCGTCCGCCGATGCAGATCATCAAGACTGCCCCGGGCTCTTCCCTGATCTCCTCCATCTTCTTCATGCTGCTGCCTGATCAGGTGCTGGTGTACGGTGACTGCGCCATCAACCCGGATCCCACTGCCGAGCAGCTGGCCGAGATTGCCATCCAGTCCGCCGACTCCGCTGCCGCCTTCGGCATCGAGCCGCGCGTCGCCATGATCTCCTACTCTACCGGTACCTCTGGCGCCGGTGCCGATGTAGAGAAAGTGCGTGAAGCGACCGAGCTGGCCAAGGCCAAGCGCCCCGACCTCATCATCGACGGTCCGCTGCAATACGACGCGGCCATCATGGAGAACGTGGCCAAGTCCAAAGCCCCTAACTCACCGGTTGCAGGTAAAGCCACAGTGTTCGTCTTCCCGGATCTGAACACAGGCAACACCACCTACAAGGCGGTACAGCGCTCCGCTGATCTGGTCTCCATCGGCCCCATGCTGCAAGGCATGCGCAAGCCGGTCAACGACCTGTCCCGTGGCGCCCTGGTTGACGACATCGTCTACACCATCGCCCTGACCGGTATCCAGGCAGCTCAGGCCGAGTAATCGACCTTCAGCCAACCCTGTGAAAAACCCGCCGAGAGGCGGGTTTTTTTATAGTGGGCGGGCGACATGTTGATCCGCAAGATCAAATCAGGATCCTGACCGGATCACTATGCCTCTCTCCATGGCTTGTCTGGCAAGGCTGGCAGGATAAGCAAACACTCACACCCGCCACAGGGGATTGCACAATTGCACCCCAGCAGAGATCAGATCCAAATACCCCTTTAAGATCAGCTCACTAACACTAGACACACCGCTAATCTACAGAGTTTTCCACAGCTTTTGTGGATAGTTTACTGATCATTTGAAAGAAAATGACAGACTCGCTCTTCCCCCTGGCCCAGCTTGCGCCCGTGAAAAAGGGCTCCGAAGAGCCCCTTTGGGATAACAAATCCACCTGCCGAACAATCAGGGGCGCAGTGCCTTGTCCGCCCGGGAGATACCGCACACCCCGGAACGCACCACCTCGATGATCTCGTTGGTCTGGGCTGCGGTCTTGATGAAGGCGTCCAGCTTCTCGCTGGTGCCCACCAGCTGCACAGTGTACTGCTCCGGGGTCACGTCGACGATCTGGCCACGGAAGATGTCCGCCAGCCGTTTCAGCTCGTCGCGAGCACCACCGGCGGCGCGCGCCTTGACCAGCGCAATCTCCCGCTCGATATGCTCCCCTTCGCTCAGGTCACACACCTTGAGCACATCCACCAGCTTGTGCAGTTGCTTCTGGATCTGCTCCAGCACCCGCTCGTCACCCATGGTGACGATTGTCATGCGCGACAGGGTGGGATCCTCGGTCGGCGCGACCGTCAGGGTCTCGATGTTGTAGCCGCGCTGGGAGAAGAGGCCCACCACGCGGCTCAGGGCGCCGGACTCGTTTTCCAACAGCACGGAAATAATATGTCTCATCAAATCTCCCCCGCCTTGCTCAGCCACATCTCGTCATTGATGGAACCAAACTTGAGCTCCATGAGGACGACCGAAATAATGTGTCCCATTGTCAGGTCCTCTCCGTCTTGCTCAGCCACATCTCGTCCATGGCACCAAACTTGATCTGCATCGGATAGACGTGCTCATCCGGATCGACCGAGATATCCATGAACACCAGCCGATCCTTGATGGCGAAGGCTTTCTCCATGGCGCTCTCCAGCTCCGCCGGATCGCTCACCGCGATACCGACGTGGCCGTAGGCTTCCGCCAGCTTGACGAAGTCGGGCAGGGATTCCATGTAGGAGTGGCTGTGACGACCGCCGTAGAACATCTTCTGCCACTGCTTGACCATGCCAAGGGCACGGTTGTTGATGGAGATGATCTTGATGGGCACACCGTACTGCAAACAAGTGGAGAGTTCCTGAATGTTCATCTGTACCGAGCCATCACCGGTCACGCAGCAGACCACGGCATCTGGGTTGGCAAACTGGGCGCCCATGGCGGCCGGAATACCAAAACCCATGGTGCCGAGGCCTCCGGAGTTTATCCACTGGCGCGGCTTGGCAAAGGGGTAGTAGAGGGCGGCGAACATCTGGTGCTGGCCCACATCGGAGGCAACGAATGCCTCCCCCTTGGTCACCTTGTACAGGGTCTCGATCACCTGCTGCGGCTTGATCAGGGTGGGGTGTGTCTCATAGGCCAGGCAGTTGCGGGAACGCCACTGGGCGATCTGGCTCCACCAGTCTGCCAGCGCCTGCTTGTCGTTATCAAAACCGCACTCGCGGATCACTTCCAGCATCTGCTCCAGCACGGTTTCCACCGAGCCGACGATGGGCACATGGGCCTGTACCGTCTTGGAGATGGAAGTGGGATCGATATCGATGTGCACTATGGTGGCATTGGGACAAAACTTGGCCACGTTGTTGGTGACGCGATCATCGAAGCGGGCACCCACGGCAAAAATCAGATCCGCATTGTGCATTGTCTTGTTGGCTTCGAAGGTGCCGTGCATCCCCAGCATGCCGACAAACTGCGGATGGGTGCCAGAGAAGGCTCCCAGCCCCATCAGGGTGGTGGTCACCGGCAGGTTCAGCAGCTCGGCCAGCTTGGTCACCAGATGATCCGCATTGGCATTGATGGCACCGCCGCCCACGTACATCACAGGGCGCTGGGCATCTACCAGCAATTTGGCGGCCCGCTTGATCTGGCCCTTGTGTCCGGCCTTGGTCGGATTGTAGGAGCGCAGCGAGACGGACTCGGGATACTGATAGGGGAATTTCTCTTTCGGGTTCTGCACGTCTTTGGGCAGATCCACCACCACAGGCCCCGGGCGGCCGCTGGCGGCAATGTAGTAGGCCTTCTTGATGGCATCGGGAATGTCGCTGGCTTTCTTGCACAGGAAGCTGTGCTTCACCACAGGACGGGAGATGCCGATCATGTCGGTCTCCTGGAATGCATCCTCCCCGATCATGCTGGTCGGTACCTGACCGGACAGGATCACCAGGGGGATGGAGTCCATGTAGGCGGTCGCGATCCCCGTGATGCAGTTGGTCGCGCCAGGACCCGAGGTCACCAGCACTGTGCCCACCTTGCCGGTGGAGCGGGCGTAACCGTCCGCCATATGCACCGCGGCTTGCTCGTGCCGCACCAGGACATGCTCCATCTTGCCGTTTTCAAAGAGAGCGTCATAGATGTCGAGCACTGAGCCACCAGGGTAGCCGAAAACGTGCTCAACTCCCTGATCTTCCAGCGCTCTAACCACCATCTGGGCGCCTGATAACATCTCCATGATAAAGCCCTCCAGGCTTTGCTCCGTTAAGCGAAAGCTATCGACAGTCCGCTGCTTCCCGGCAGCGCCGGCCCCGTGTCTTGTTGTTGTCTGAATACGGGCCAGGCGAGTTCGGTGCCGTCGATAGTAGAAAAATAGGTTTTTTCCATCATTCACCCGAAAAGCGGGTGAAAATCCAACTTAACCCGCTTGCGAACGCTTGTCCACGGCTTTGTCTGACCAGAACAGTCATAAATTTCAAACAGCTATTAACATTCAGTGACTTGGTGAAAAGGGTGGGAACAAAGCGGGGAAGATGGGGGACTGGCTAGCGGATCATGCTGTCACTATGAGAAAAACAAGAAAAAAATAGCCCACCCATAGGGGTGGGCCGTCGAGCAGAGCACAGACTTACTGTTCGTCTTCCGGCTCCGCCAGCCAGATCTGTTGATCCGGATCCGTCTCTTCACAGACCGAGATGCTGACCCCCATGTCCAGCAGCTCGTGCAGCGTAAGATTGTCTGCCAGTGTCATGGTATCGCCGTTTTCATTGGTAAAGCGCATTGTGTCCGTCCTCTCCTTGGTGGGATCCCTTTCAGTCTAGTCAAAGGCGCTCACTTGCGATAACCAAGTGCTGTTTAATGCGCAGCCCCCTTCCAGCTCGCTCAAGCGATCACACACCTCTTCCGGAAACAGGGTGCGAGCCCACAGTCGGCGCGAGAGCTGTGCCACGCTCTCCTCTGCCCCATTCGCAAGCCAGCTCGCCAGCTCGCCCGCCACATCGGGATAGAGGATCTGGCCCGGAGCCGACGTATCCAGCCAGGCCCGCACCGCATTGGCATCCAGTCCATCCATCAAGTGGGCCAACCCCATCAGCTCCAGCGTCTTGCTGTTGGTCAGTTGCTCGAACTGTCCTCCCAGCGGCTTGGCCAGCAGCTTCTTGCCAAGGGAAAGCGCCTCCGACGCCAGCTCAAATCCCCCGTTGGTAATGACACCGCGGCAACCTGCCAGCACCTGCTTGAATCCTTCCCGCGCCTGCGGCTCGAAACGTATGTTGCGCCACTGACTGGCGCTGCGAATGGCCGGGTGAAAGCAGACGAAACGCTGTTGATTGAAGCGCGACAAGAGAGCGGCGATGGCTTCAGTCTGTTCAAACGGCAGATAGACCAGGATCTGCTGATTGTCGGGCAGTGCAACGATGGGATCTATGATGGGGGGCAGCAGTGGCTGACCGAAGTGAAACCAGTGCAGTCCGAGGGACTGGCGAACCGGGGCAAAATGGCGCATCAGCTGGCGATTGAAGCCGCTCTCCCCCCAACGCGGGATCGGCCAGTCAAAACTGGCCTGATGGCTGATGGTGAGGCTGGGCTTGCCCCAGCGATGGGCCGCGTGAGCACTGAGCGGTTCGAAATCGCTGATCACCAGATCGTAATCGCGGCAATCCAGGGCCCGCATATCCCGCCAGAAGCGCAGGGGTGAGAGCCCCTTGAGGGTACGCCAGCCAGAAATGGCACCCTCGTGGCTGACAAAGGTGATGCCGGCAAAGGTACGGTAGTCGCCGAACTCATCCATCTCGAAGTAACCATCGGCGGGGCGACCGCTGAACAGGTAATCGACCTCCAGCCCCTGCGCTCGCAGTGCACGAGCCAGGGTACGGCTGCGGCTGATATGACCGTTGCCGGTACCCTGCACGCCAAACAGTATCCTCATCCCTGATGCCAGCTGAGCGCAAGCAGGGCGCAGCCACCGCCGAGCAGGGCGCCGGCCACCAGATCGCTCAGGTAATGCACCCCGAGCAACAGACGCGATGCCCCCACCAGCGCGGCCCAGACAAACAACAAGGGCGCCCAGAGCGGGAAGCTGGCGGCCAGCACGGTCGCCATCAGAAAGGCGGCGGCGGTATGACCGGAGGGCAGGCTGTAACGATCTGAGGGGGTGATGAAAACCGGCAAGCCCACCGGCCGCTGGCGTTTCAGCGCATTCTTGAGCAGCAGATAGAGCGGCAATTCGATGGCAAAGGCGAGCAGAGCCACCCCGACCAGTTCACGTTCCGCCTCCCCCTGCCACCATAGCAGTGTCGCCAGTACGGCGTAGAGGGGCCCGTCACCGGTGCGGGAGATGAGCCGACTGATCCTGGCCTGTGGCCGGTTGTAGGAGTGGAGCAGGCAGATGCGGCACACCTGCAGGTCCCATTGCTGGATCTTGTTCATAACCCCTCCTTCCCTGAAGTCTCTGTGCAGACTAGGGCAATGGAGTGACACTAAATTGAACAAGGGATAACAGATTTATGAAAAAAGGGCCGAATGGCCCTTTTTTACCGCAAGCGAGGCAAATGATCAGTTCAGGGTGCCGCGCAGGCCGTTTTCCATCAGCCGGCAGTTGTGATCCGCCAGACGGGCCATGAAGTGCTCATCCACGGTCAGACCAAACACCTGCTCGTAGAGATCCTTCATCACGAACGGCTGCCACATCATGCTGAGAAAGGAGATCTTCAGCATCTCGGGATCCAGGTTGTCACCCAGCTCGCCATTGCTCTTCATGGACTCCAGCAAGGCATCAAACTGGGGCAGTTGACGTTCCAGCAGACGATTCAGCACAAAATCCCGCCCGGGACTCTTCTCGGTCGATAATGCGCTGGAGATGGCGGAAGTGAGTTCGCTGTTGGGCGCCATCACCTGATAGTAGGTATTGAGCAACTCATTGAGGCTGCGGTTGCCAATCTCGTCTTGCCATGCCTGGTCCAGCGGCTCGGCCACATCGCCCAGCACTGCCTTGTAAAGACCCTCTTTACTGCCGAAGTAATAATGGATCATCGCCAGATTGGAGCCGGCCAGCTCGGCGATCTCGCGGGTAGTGACTTTGCTGTAGGGCGTATTGAGAAAACGCTCACGAGCGGCACAGAGCAACTTGTCACGAATGTCAGAACGTCCGACCGGACGACCAGGTCTGCGTTTTTCCATTGGATACCTCAGATAATTCAGCAAAAACTGATAAGTCGATCTGATTGCATAGATGATCGAGTACAGCAGGAATGACCAGATAATCGGGCAAGGGCCGAATATGGGACAAGTAAATTTGCACTCCTTTACAATCCGATTAAATAAACCAGTGGATTGAACCGGTGAGTCCGAGTTGACACAGCATAAAAATCTCGATATTGGTAACAGCGTTATCGACTGGAAGGATTGAGTCATCATGCATATTGCCGCTCCGCTACTACTACTACTACTCTCCCTAATCGCGACCAGTCGCGCGGGATCCTTGTAGCCGGGCTCAGGCATAGCCGGAATTTACAAAAACCCGTGCACCCTGCACGGGTTTTTTTATGCCGCCGCAGGATGCACGTTACCGAACTTAGGAAGAGGGAAGTCACATGTCAGATCGGGTCATCATTTTCGACACCACCTTGCGCGATGGTGAGCAGGCCCTGGCGGCCAGTTTGACCGTCAAGGAGAAGCTGCAGATCGCCCAGGCGCTGGAGCGGCTCGGCGTCGACATCATGGAAGTGGGATTCCCTGTCTCCTCCCCCGGCGATTTTCAATCGGTGCAGACCATAGCCCGCCACATCAAGAACAGCCGGGTCTGCGCCCTCGCCCGCGCCCTGCCCAAGGATATCGACGCCGCCGGTGAAGCCTTGCGGGTCGCAGAAGCTTTTCGCATCCATACCTTTATCTCCACCTCCTCCATTCACGTCGAGAGCAAGCTGAAAAAGAGCTTTGAGGATGTGCTGGAGATGGGGGTCAGCGCCATCAAACACGCCTTGCGCTACACCGACGACGTGGAGTTCTCCTGCGAGGATGCGGGTCGCACCCCGATTGATAATCTCTGTCGCATGGTGGAAGCGGCCATCAAGGCCGGCGCCCGCACCATCAATATCCCGGATACCGTCGGCTACACGGTACCGACCGAGTTCTCCGGTATCATCCAGACCCTGTTCAACCGGGTGCCCAACATCGACAAGGCCATCATCTCTGTGCACTGCCACGACGATCTGGGGCTCTCGGTGGCCAACTCCATCGGCGCAGTGCAGATGGGAGCCCGCCAGATCGAGTGCACCATCAACGGTATCGGCGAGCGGGCGGGCAACTGCTCCCTGGAAGAGGTCGCGATGATCCTGAAAACCCGCGCCGATCTGCTTGGGGTCCATACCAACATCCGCCACAGCGAAATTCATCGCACCAGCGCCCTGGTCAGCCAGCTGTGCAACATGCCGGTGCAGCCGAACAAGGCCATCGTCGGGGCCAACGCCTTCTCCCACAGCTCCGGCATCCATCAGGACGGCGTGCTCAAGGCGAAGAACACCTATGAAATCATCACCCCCGAGAGCATTGGCCTGCCTCAGAACAACCTCAACATGACCTCACGCTCCGGCCGTCACGTCATCAAGCACAGAATGGAGTCCATGGGCTATGCCGAGAGCAGCTACGATCTCGACGACCTCTACGGCAAGTTCCTGACCCTGGCCGACAAGAAGGGACAGGTGTTCGACTACGACCTGGAGGCGCTGGCCTTCTTCAGCCAAATCCACGAAGAGCCGGAGCACTTCAAGCTGGAGTATCTGGGCGTACAAAGCGGCAGTTCGGTACTGGCCACCGCCTCGGTCAAATTGAAGGTCGGACAGGATCTGGTCTGCGAAGCGGCTACCGGCAATGGCCCTGTGGATGCGGTCTACCAGTGCATCAACCGCATCACCGGCTACGAGATCCGCATCGACAAATACGCCCTCAAAGCCAAGGGTGAGGGCAAGAATGCCCTCGGCCAGGTCGACATAGTCGCCGAATACAAGGGACGAAAATTCCACGGCATGGGCCTGGCTACCGATATCATAGAGTCCTCTGCCCAGGCGTTGATCCACGTGATCAACAGCATCTGGCGCGCCGATCAGGTGGCCGAACAGATGGAACGCAACGTCACAAAAACAGACAAGATCAATACGGAGAGTGTGTGAGTATGAGCAGTTATCGGATCGCAGTGTTGCCGGGTGACGGCATAGGACCGGAAGTGATGGCCGAGGCCGTCAAGGTGCTGGAAAAAGTGCAGGCCAGGTTTGGCTTCTCCCTCGAGTATGATCGCCATGACGTGGGTGGCATCGCCATCGACAACCATAGCACCCCGCTGCCACAGAGCACCATCAAGGGCTGTGAGGCCGCCGATGCCGTGCTGTTTGGCTCCGTAGGTGGCCCCAAGTGGGAGCACCTGGCCCCCAACGATCAACCCGAGCGCGGCGCCCTGCTGCCCCTGCGTGCCCACTTCAAGCTGTTCTGCAACCTGCGTCCGGCCCGTATCTACACAGGTCTCGAGCAGTTCTCCCCCCTGCGCGCCGACATCTCGGATCGCGGTTTTGACATCGCCTGCGTGCGCGAGCTCACCGGCGGCATCTACTTCGGCCAGCCCAAGGGGCGAGAGGGAGAAGGGGCGAACGAGAAAGCATTCGACACCGAGGTATACCATCGCTTCGAAATTGAGCGCATCGCCAGGATAGCGTTTGAATCGGCCCGTGTTCGCAAAGCCAAGGTCACCTCCATCGACAAGGCCAACGTGCTCGCCTCCTCCATCCTGTGGCGCGAGGTGGTGACTGAAGTCGCCAAATCCTATCCGGACGTGGCGCTGAACCACATGTACATAGACAACGCCACCATGCAGCTCATCAAGGATCCGTCCCAGTTCGACGTGCTGCTCTGCTCCAACCTGTTTGGCGACATCCTCTCTGACGAGTGCGCCATGATCACCGGCTCCATGGGGCTGCTCCCTTCAGCCAGCCTGAACGAATCTGGTTTTGGCCTGTTCGAACCGGCCGGTGGCTCGGCTCCCGATATCGCCGGCAAAGGCATCGCCAATCCCATCGCCCAGATCCTCTCCGCCGCCCTGATGCTGCGCTACAGCCTGGGACAGGAAGCCGCCGCTCAAGCCATCGAGCAAGCCGTAGCCCAGACATTGGCAGAGGGATACTTCACCGCCGACCTGCATCAGGCAGATGCTCGCCATCCGGTGCAGAGTACCGCCGACATGGGCACCCAGATCGCCGCACGGATCTGAGCCACCCAGCACATAACAAGGAATACAGAGCAATGGCCAAAACCCTTTATCAGAAAGTATTCGACGCCCATGTGGTACGCGAAGTGGACGGCGAAACGCCGCTCATCTACATCGACCGCCACCTGGTACACGAAGTGACCAGCCCGCAGGCATTCGATGGCCTGCGCGCCATGAACCGCCCGCTGCGGCGCCCGGATCTGACCTGGGCAACCATGGATCACAACGTCTCCACCACTACCAAGGACATCGCCGCCTCCGGCGAGATGGCCCGCATCCAGATGGAGACACTTGCCGACAACTGCAAGGAGTTCGGGGTTCGCCTCTACGATCTCAACCACAAGTATCAGGGGATCGTCCATGTGATGGGCCCCGAGCTCGGCATCACCTTGCCCGGCACCACCATCGTCTGCGGCGACTCCCACACCGCCACCCACGGTGCCTTCGGTTCCCTGGCCTTCGGTATCGGCACCTCCGAAGTGGAACATGTGATGGCCACCCAGACCCTGAAACAGGGCCGCGCCAAGACAATGCGCATTTCGGTCAACGGCAAGCTGGCGGAGGGCATCAGCGCCAAGGACGTGGTGCTGGCCATCATCGGCCGGGTTGGCCATGCCGGTGGTACCGGCTACGTGGTGGAATTCGCTGGCGAGGCCATTGCGGGCCTCTCCATGGAAGGGCGGATGACGGTGTGCAACATGGCCATCGAGCTGGGTGCCAAGGCGGGCATGATAGCCCCCGACCAGACCACCATCGACTACATCCGTGGCAAGGAGTTCGCCCCCAAGGGTGAATCACTGGATCAGGCCATCGCCTACTGGCTGAGCCTCAAGAGCGACCACGGCGCCCACTTCGATGCCGAAGTGATCCTCGACGCCGCCGATATCGCCCCGCAGGTCACCTGGGGTACCAACCCGGGCCAGGTGATTGCCGTCAATGAACCGATCCCGGCACCGGAATCCTTCAGCGATCTGATGGAGCAGCAATCCGCCCGCAAGGCGCTCGCCTACATGGACCTGCAACCGGGCCAGAAGCTCACCGATGTCGCCATCGACAAGGTGTTCATCGGTTCCTGTACCAACAGCCGCATCGAGGATCTGCGTGCCGCCGCCGCCATCGCCCGTGGCCGCAAGGTGGCCGCTGGCGTACAAGCGCTGGTGGTGCCGGGCTCCGAGCAGGTGAAGGCACAGGCCGAAGCCGAGGGTCTGGACAAGATCTTCCTCGAGGCAGGTTTTGAATGGCGTCTGCCCGGCTGTTCCATGTGTCTGGCCATGAACAACGACCGGCTGCAACCGGGGGAGCGCTGCGCCTCCACCAGCAACCGCAACTTCGAAGGGCGTCAGGGCCGTGCCGGCCGCACCCATCTGGTGAGCCCGGCCATGGCCGCCGCCGCTGCCGTCACCGGCCGCTTTGCCGACATTCGCGCACTGTAAGAGGAAATAGCGATGACAGGATTCAAACAACATAAAGGGATCGCCGTTCCCCTCGACAGCGCCAACGTCGACACCGACGCCATCATTCCCAAGCAGTTTTTGCAGAAGGTCAACCGCATCGGTTTTGGCAAGCACCTGTTCCACGACTGGCGCTTTCTCGATGATGCGGGCCAGCAGCCCAATCCCGAGTTCGTGCTCAACCAGCCGCGCTATGCCGGTGCCAGCATCTTGCTGGCCCGGGAAAACTTCGGCTGCGGTTCGAGCCGTGAGCACGCCCCCTGGGCGCTGGCGGATTACGGCTTCAAAACCCTGATAGCCTCAAGCTTTGCCGATATCTTCTATGGCAACGCCATCAACAACGGTCTGGTACCGGTGCGGTTGAAAGAAGAGGAGGTGGATGTCCTGTTCCAGCTGGTTGCCACACAGCCGGGCATCGAAATCGAGGTGGATCTGGAAGCCAATCAGGTGCGAGCCGGCGAGCTCAGCTTTGGTTTCGAGATCGACGAGTTTCGTCGCTATTGCCTGCTCAACGGACTGGATTCCATCGGTCTGACCCTGCAGCACGAGGCCACCATCAGCGCCTTCGAAGCAAAGCAGCCAAGCTGGATCTGAACTGATCGCATCCCCTTGTAACAAGACACAGCCATCAGAAATAAAGCGAGTAGAATCAACAGGGAGCCTTGGCTCCCTGTTTTATTATCCCGCCGCCATGGGCGCCGATAGCGGGCTATCACGACACCACCGACAGGAAAGGATGATGAAGAGACCGACGGCTATCCCCCTGCTTTTCAGCTTGTTGTTCGCGCTTTCGGCAAGTGCCGGACAGACCTATTTCAACAGCAACGGCGGTCAACTCAACGTCGGCTGGCAAGACAAGGAGGGCAAGGCACAGCAACTCAGCTATCGGCTGGACGCCGGCAAGTTGCCGCCGCTCATCGCCTATCGGCCTGCCCGTATGCAGGAGGACGTGTTGCAGGGCCTGCTGCAACAAGCCGGCACCGAATTTCCCGAGGTGCAATTCACCCTCTCCCGCCCCGATATGAAGCTGCACCTGAAGAGCCGCAATCAGGACAAAGCCCGGGAGGCTCTGGCCTGGGCCACCCGCCAGCGCAGCAAGCTGGAGGCACAATGGCTCATGCAGCACTACTTCCAGCCCTTCACCCCGCCCGACGGCGGCCCAGCCATCAAGCAGGATCATGTACGCATCGCGCTGGAAAGCCGGGCCGAGCTGGCCCCGCTGGCCGAACAGCTCAAACAGGAGGGCGCTACCGAGACGGAGGCTCGCCAGAAGACGGTGGCTCATATGCTCGACTTCATCCAGGCCATCCCCTACCAGCTGCTCGACAGCCAGTCAGGACGCTCGGGCAAGGGCTTCTTGAGCCCCCGTCAGGTGCTGGAGCAGAACCGGGGGGATTGCGACAGCAAGGTTACCCTGATGGCGGCCATGCTGGCCCAGCTCTTTCCCGAACTGAAACAGGTCATGGTGTTCGCGCCGGGGCATGCTCTGCTGGGCGTCGCCCTGCCAGCCAAACCGGGCGACGAGACATTGATGTGGGAAGGCGAAAGCTATCTGTTGCTGGAACCGACCGGCCCGGGCCAGTTTGCGATGGGGCAAATAGCATCGACCAGCAAGACGCTGATCGATAGCAAGCAACTGAACATTCAGCCAGTTCAGGCCTGGGATTGAAACTCGATGGCGAGCAGCAGGCCGTCCTCCTCCTCCAGCACCCGAATGATGCGGGCCTGGGCCTCGAACGGCGGCAACAGGTTGTTGTTGGTGGCCAGACTGACCCGGATGGGCTGGCTGACATCGAGCTGATGCTCGGCGACGGCGATCCCCATGCCATTGGCGCTGAGATCCCGACAGACCCCCTCCAGCACTTGCTGTTGCTGAAAGACGGTGACGGGGGCGTTGATTATCATGCGCTGGAAGGCGCGTCTTTCCTTGGTACTGGTGATCACACGAACATCCTCTGTTATGCCGAAGCCATCTCGATGGCCCGCAGGAACAATTGTGCTGGCCTCCCCCCAAGAACGTTAATACAATGCGGTTCGTTTCTCAAACGGGGTGCGGTTTACCGCTGAGATTATACCCGTGAACCTGATCCAGATAATGCTGGCGGAGGAATTTGAGGCATGGCGCTCATTTTTTGCGCTCTCATCCGCTGGCACCTCATGACTCATAGCAAGAAGTGCCATTGATGACATTTCCTCAGTTGGCACTTCACTACTAACAGGGAGTGCCGCTTGATGAAAACCCTGCTGATGGTTGCCACCAGCCTGCTCAGTACCCAGGCCTTCGCGGCTGACACCCTCACCGTTTATACCTACAGCTCCTTCACCGCCAAATGGGGACCCGGTCCCAAGATCAAGCAGGCATTCGAGAAAGAATGCGGTTGCAACCTCAATCTTGTGGCGCTGGAAGATGGCGTCGCCATCCTCAATCGGCTGCGGCTGGAAGGCAAGCACAGTAAGGCCGATCTGGTGCTGGGCCTGGACGATGCCCTGTTGACCGAAGCCAAGCAGAGCGGCCTGTTCGCCCCGCATACCACCAAGCTAGATGGCATCAAGGTACCGGGCGGCTGGCAGGATGACACCTTCGTCCCCTATGACTACGGCTACTTCGCCTTCGTCTACAACAAGGACAAACTCAAAGCGCCCCCCAAGAGCCTGAAAGAGCTGGTAGAACGCCAGGATCTCAAGGTGATCTATCAGGATCCCCGCACCTCTACCCCGGGTCAGGGGCTGATGCTGTGGATGAAGTCCGTCTATGGCGATCAGGCGCCTGCCGCCTGGACCGAGCTTGCCAAAAAGACGGTCACAGTCACCAAGGGCTGGTCCGAAGCCTATGGCATGTTCCTCGATGGGGAAGCAGACATGGTGCTCTCCTACACCAGCTCTCCCGCCTATCACCTGATTGCCGAGAACAAACCCCAGTATCAGGCCGCCGCCTTCGAAGAGGGGCACTACCGTCAGGTGGAAGTCGCCGCCAAGCTGAAAAGCGCCAAACAGGGCAAGCTGGCCGACCAGTTTCTGCAGTTCATTATAAGCCCCGCCTTCCAGCAGGAGATCCCTGCCGGCAACTGGATGTATCCGGTGACAGATGCGCCGCTGCCCAAGGGCTTCGAGCAGATGATCACAGTCAGCAAGCCGCTGAGTTTCACCAGCGATGAGGTGGCCGCCAATCGCAAGAACTGGATCCGCGAGTGGCTGCAAGCCGTCACCCAGTGAGCACCAGCGTTCGTCCCCTCTGGTGGCTGCCGGGTAGCGCAGCCACCCTGTTGATCCTGCTGTTGTCCCTGGGGCCGCTCGTCGCCCTGCTGTGGCAGGCCGGTTCGCTGGCCCCCCGCACCCTGCTGGCCGATCCCTATCTGCGCCATGTGCTGGGCTTCAGCCTGGGGCAGGCGCTGCTCTCCACCCTGTTGAGCTTAGGTGTAGCCATTCCGGTGGCAAGAGCGCTGGCGCGGCGCCGCTTCATCGGTCGACGCCTGCTGCTCAAGCTGTTTGGGCTCTCCCTGGTGCTGCCGGTCATCATCGCCATCTTCGGCATAGTGGCGGTTCACGGCAAACAGGGTTGGCTGTCACAGCTGCTGCGCGGCCTGGGGCTGGATCCCGGCAACTACCTGTACGGCCTGTTTGGCATACTGCTGGCCCATGTCTTCTTCAACATGCCGCTGGCGGCGCGCCTCATGCTGCAGAGCATAGAGAGCATCCCCGAATCGAGCTGGCGTCTCGCCAGCCAGCTGGGCATGCGCTCCTCCCACATCTTCCGGCTGCTGGAGTGGCCGCTCATTCGCGGCATACTGCCGGGGCTTGCCAGCCTCATCTTCATGCTCTGCTTCACCAGCTTCACCACAGTGCTGGCGCTGGGGGGCGGACCCAGGTCCACCACGCTGGAGGTGGCCGTCTATCAGGCGCTGCGCTTTGATTTCGACCTCGCTACCGCCGGCGGCCTGGCGCTGGTGCAGCTGATCCTGACCGCCACTCTGCTCTTGCTGCAACACAAGCTGCAGACCACACCGGCCAGCCGGATCAGCAGCCATCGTCCCTGTCTGCGACCGGATCGTCATCAACCGGGGACAGTGCTGGTGGATGCCGTGGCGCTCTGCACCGGGCTCGCCATCTTCCTGCCGCCTCTGCTGGCAATCCTGGTGGCTGGTTTCAATCCCGGCCTGCTGACGGCGCTGGCCTCGGCGCAGCTGTGGCAGGCCAGCGGCCAGTCGCTGCTGATCGCGCTGGCGGCGGGCACCCTGGCCACCCTGCTCGGCAGCGGCTTGCTGCTCACCAGCCGTCACCTCAAGGTACGCACCCGTCAGCGGCGGGCCGCCGCCCTGTGGGAAGCCAGCGGATCCATGATCCTGATGATACCGGCGGTGGTGCTCTCCACTGGCCTCTTCATCATGTTCATGCCCTTTACCGATGTCTTTGCCCTCGGCCCCTGGCTGGTGGTACTGGTCAACGCTCTGATGGCGCTGCCCTATGTGCTGCGCACCCTCTCAGCACCCATGCAGCTGGTGGTGCGCCAGTACGATAGACTGGCTGACAGCCTGGGGGTGCGCGGTCTGCATCGCCTGCGGCTGGTGGAGTGGCCCCTGCTGCGCCGCCCGCTGGCACTGGCGATGGCGCTCTCGATGATACTGTCGCTCGGGGATCTCGGCGCCATCGCCATGTTTGGCAGCCAGGAGCTCACAACCCTGCCCTGGCTGCTCTATCAGCAGCTCGGCAGTTACCGGCTGACCGAGGCGGCCGCCACCGCACTGCTGCTGCTCACGCTCTGTTTTTCCCTGTTCTGGCTGGTAGAACGCGGGCTTGGAGGAAAAAATGCTGAACATTGATGGGCTGGTCACCAGCTACCCCGATTGGCGAGTCAGCTTCAGTGCGACCCTGCCCAAGGGAGAAATTACCGCGCTGATAGGGCCAAGCGGGGCGGGCAAGTCGACCCTGCTCGGCATGATCGCCGGTTTCGTACCGGTGGAGTCAGGCACCCTCAGCTTCGACGGCGAAGATCTGCTGCCGCTGGGGCCTGCCGAGCGGCCGGTCACTACCCTGTTTCAGGATCACAACCTCTTCCTGCACCTGTCGGTGTTCGACAATATCGCCATCGGCCTGCACCCGGGCCTGCGTTTGAGCCCGGCTCAGCAGGCACAGGTGAAACAGGCCGCAGAGCGGGTCGGCCTTGGCGACATGCTGGCTCGGCTGCCGGAGCAGCTCTCCGGCGGCCAGCAACAGCGGGTCGGGCTGGCGCGCGCCCTGGTGCGTGGCAAGCCCTTGCTGCTGCTGGATGAGCCTTTCTCTGCGCTCGATCCCGCCCTGCGCCGGGAGATGCTGGCGGAGGTGGCCAGGCTCGCCTGCGAGCAGGCCATCACAGTGCTGATGGTCTCCCACAATCCGGAAGATGCGCAACTCATCGCCGATCAGGTGCTGTTTGTCGACGAGGGCCGCATCGCCCTGCAAGGCACACCCGATATACTGCAAAACAGCGATCATCCCGGCCTGCTGCGCTACCTTGGGCAATGACCCTGGGACACTGAACCGGTGGCGGGATCAAAAAAGGGGAAGCCAAGTGGCTTCCCCTTTTTCATATGAAGATAGTCAGTTAAATCAGAGGTTTTCCTCGGCGAAGGAGGCGAGCTTGCTGCGCACCACCCCGTTCAGGAAGATGTTGGCACTGCCGTCGAAATCCTTGAAACGCTCGACTATGTAGGTCAGACCCGAGGTCACCGGGCTCAGGTAGTTGGAGTCGATCTGGGCCAAGTTGCCGGAGCAGACGATCTTGGTCCCCTCGCCGCAACGGGTGATGATGGTCTTGATCTGGGACGCGGTCAGGTTCTGGCACTCGTCCAGCAGCACGAAGGTGTTCTGGATGCTGCGCCCGCGCATGAAGTTGACCGATTTGAACTGGATGTTGGCCTTCTCCATGATGTAGCTCAGCGAGCCACTCATGTTCTCGTCCTGCTTGTGCAGCACCTCCAGGGTATCTGTCACCGCCGCCAGCCAGGGCATCATCTTCTCTTCTTCGGTGCCGGGCAGGAAGCCGATGCTCTCGGCAATCTCCGGGGTATTGCGGGTGACGATGACTTTCTCGTAAATCCCCTTCTCAATCACCAGCTCCAGTGCGGCAGCCATGGCCAGCAAGGTCTTGCCGCAACCGGCTGGGCCGGTCAGGATCACCAGATCGATGTGCGGATCGAGCAGGGCATCCAGCGCCATGCCCTGATAGACGTTCTTGGGATGGACACCCCAGGCCTTGCGTGACATCAGCCGCTCACGGCCCAGATCCTTGATGCGGATCTTGTGGCCATCGTTGCTCAATACCCGGGCGGCGAAGAAGTTTTCTTCGTCAAGCAGGTACTGATTGACGTGTACCCCTTCCAGCAAGTTCGAGTCGATCACATGGACGGTATCGCGGCCATGGGTCTCGCTGTCACACTCGCCGACCCGCTCCCAGAAACTGCCGGGCACCACCTGAAAACCTTTGGCCAGCAGACGGATATCGTCGATCAGCTGGTCGCTGCGATAGTCCTCGACGTGCGCCAACCCGGCCCCCTTGGCCTTGAGGCGCATGTTGATGTCCTTGGTCACCAGCACCACCTGGCGTTTCATCTCATGCTTTTGCAGATAGAGGGCCGCGTTGATGATGCGGTTGTCCGCCTCCTTGTCGGTGAACACCTCGGCATCCTGGGGCAGATGGTGGTCACTGAAGATACAGATATTGCCGCTCGCCTCACCCGCCAGCGGTACGCCCTGGGTGATCTGCTCCGGCGTTGCATCGCGGAACACGTCTTCCAGCGCACGAATGGCCACCCGCGCATCGCGGCTGACATCCTTGTGGCGATCCTTGATGTTGTCGAGCTCTTCCAGCACCGTCATGGGGATGAGCACGTCGTGCTCTTTGAAGGAGTAGATGGCGAGGGGTTCGTGAAGCAGAACGTTGGTATCCAGGATAAACAGCTTTCGGTCCGTATTGTCCATAAGCATCCTCCTTGGCACTGAAGGTGCCACGTGTGTGAATCTCAGATGTCATTGAAACCACACGAGCGTGACAGTTTTATTACCCCCAACGCTACGCCCGATTTTACTATCGCGCAACAAATCGCTTGAGCGGCAGGATCGTTCGAACAGAAAAGCAGCAATAAAAAGACCGGCTCTGTGGCCGGTCTTGTTCAAGTGCTCAGTGGCTTGTCAGCCACACTTGGAGTCGCCGCAGTTGAGACAGGTCATGCAGCCATCCTTTTGCACCAGCGCCTTGGTATTGCACTTGTAGCAGAGTGCCGCACTGGCCGGGAAACCACTGCCGGCCTGCTGCTCTTCGGCTTCCTGAGCCGCCTTCAGCTCGGCCTGTTTCTCGGCCAGAAACGCCTGCTGATGCTCATCCAGCCCCGGTAGCTTGATCATGCCGATCTCGGTGAGATGGGTCTCGATCACGTTGCCAATTTCGGCGATAAGGGAGGGAACATACTTGCCCTTGTTCCAATAGCCGCCCTTGGGATCGAACACGGATCTCAGCTCCTCCACCAGGAAAGTGACATCCCCGCCCTTGCGAAACACCGCCGAGATGATGCGGGTCAGCGCCACTATCCACTGATAGTGTTCCAGACTCTTGGAGTTGATGAAGATCTCGAACGGGCGGCGGGTCTCGTGAACCGTGCCCTCGTTGAGAATGATGTCGTTGATGGTGATGAACAGCGAGTGCTCGGAGACATGCTCCGGCGTCTTCAGCTTGTAGGTGGTGCCCATCAGCCGCTCCGGACGCAGCACGGTTTCGTGCATGTGTACCACGTCATCCTGCGGGGCCAGATCTTCCTGCGGCTCATCCCGGGTTTTCACCTTGTAGGCGACGATTTTCTTGTCGATCTTCTTGGCCATAATCTGTTCTCAGAATTTACCGTAATAGCCTTCTTTCAAGGCGTCATAGAGGTTGGCGGCGGTATGCAGCTCGCCATCGTATTCGATCTCTTCGTTCCCCTTGACGGAGATGACGGAGCCATCCTCCAGGGTGAACTCGTACTGAGTGTTCTCCAAATCCTTCTCCTTCACCAGCACGCCCTGGAAGGCTTCCGGGTTGAAGCGGAAGGTGGTGCAGCCCTTGAGCCCCGAGTCCGAGGCATACATGTAGATGTCCTTGAACTGCTCGAACGGGAAGTCGGTCGGCACGTTGGCGGTCTTGGAGATGGAGGAATCAATCCAGCGCTGGGCCGCCGCCTGAATGTCCACGTGCTGGGCCGGGCTGATGTCGTCGGCCGTGATGAAGTAGTCAGGCAGGCGGCTGGCGTCATCTTCGGTGTAGGGCATCGCTGCCGGGTTCACCAGCTCGCGGTAGGCGAGCAGCTCGAACGAGTAGACATCCACGCTCTCCTTGCTCTTTTTGCCCGGCTTGATGACGTTGCGACTGTAGTGATGGGCAAAGCTCGGCTCTATACCGTTGCTGGCGTTGTTGGCCAGCGACAAGGAGATGGTGCCGGTCGGCGCTATGCTGCTGTGGTGGGTGAAACGCCCCCCCACCTCGGCCAGCTCGGCCACCAGGGCGGGATCCACCTCGGCCACCTGCTGCATGTAGCGACTGTAGCGCGCATGCAGCACCTTGCCCTTCACCTTGTCACCCAGCTTGATGCCATCGGCCGCCATTTCGGGGCGCAGGCGCAGCATCTTGCCGGTTACCTCGAACTCCTGCTCCATGATGGGGGCAACCCCCTTCTCTTTCGCAAGACGCAGGGACTCCTGCCAGCCAGTCATGGCCAGCTCCTGGGATACCTGCTCGGTGAAGGCGACGGAAGCCGCAGAGCCGTATTTTATCTGCAGCATGGTGAGGGTAGAGCCAAGGCCGAGGAAGCCCATGCCGTGACGGCGCTTGGCTGTGATCTCCTCGCGCTGCTTGGCCAGCGGCAGCTGGTTGATCTCCACCACGTTGTCCAGCATGCGGGTGAAGATGGCCACCACCTTGCGAAACCCCTGCCAGTCGAAGGCAGCCTGTTCAGTGAAGGGGGCGCGCACAAACCGGGTCAGATTGACCGACCCCAGCAGACAGGCACCGTAGGGGGGCAAGGGCTGCTCACCGCAGGGGTTGGTAGCGCGGATCTCTTCACAAAACCAGTTGTTGTTCATCTGGTTGACCTTGTCGATCAGGATGAAGCCGGGCTCTGCATAGTCGTAGGTGGAGGTCATGATGACGTTCCACAGCTTGCGGGCAGGCATGGTCTTGTAGACCTTACAGGCCACCTGCCCCAGCGCGTTGATGACCACCCCTTCCTTGTTGGGCCAGTCGGCCCAGAACACCACTTCGGGATCGTCCAGCGCAATACAGTCCTGCTCCACCTCTTTGGCCGTGTAGGGGAAGATCAGCGACCAGGGAGCATCCTCTTTCACCGCCTTGACGAAATCCTCGGTGATGAGCAGGGAGAGGTTGAACTGACGCAAGCGCCCATCTTCACGCTTGGCCTGGATGAATTCGATCACATCGGGGTGACGGATATCCATGGTGCCCATCTGGGCGCCACGCCGACCGCCGGCTGACGAGACGGTGAAGCACATCTTGTCATAGATATCCATGAAGGAGAGCGGGCCCGAGGTGTAAGCACCGGCACCCGAGACGAAGGCGCCGCGCGGACGCAGGGTCGAGAAATCATAACCGATGCCGCAGCCGGCCTTCAGGGTCAGGCCGGCCTCATGCACCTTGCCGAGGATATCGTCCATCGAATCTTCGATGGTACCGGAGACGGTACAGTTGATGGTTGAAGTGGCCGGCTTGTGCTCGAAGGCACCCGCGTTGGAGGTGATACGCCCCGCCGGGATGGCGCCGTTGAGCAGCGCCCACAGGAAGGGCTCATACCAGGCATCAGGCTCCAACTCCTGCTGGGCCAGGGCGCGGGCAACCCGCTGGTAGGTCTCGTCGATAGAGCCATCTATGGGAGCCCCATCCTTGCTCTTGAGACGATACTTGCTGTCCCCAGATCTCGAGGGACGTTTCCTGCAGGGGGATGAGGCGGGAGCCGAGTTCACTCTCCAGCACCGGGTTGGATTTAGCCATTTTCAATCAACCTTATGTGAATGCATCAACGTCATGACAGAGAAAAAACACAACCAATAGTGACATTTATAAAAAATAACACAATATATAGTAAACCCACTGCTATGAGGGCGCCGATTCTATCCTAAAAAAATGCCCCGGCCAGCAGGTTTCTGGGCCGAGGCATTTAACTGATTCATTTCCTGAAAGATTTAGCGATCAGAAAGCACTCAGGGTTTCTTGACGTACACGCTCGGCGTCTCGCCAGCCATATTCAGATAGAACTCGTAGACCCCATCCGCATCCGGCGAGAACTTCATATCCTCGTACTTGGAGCAGGGGTTGACCGGCACGGCTTCCCCACCCAGTACGGCGACACCATCACTCGGGCTCTTGTAACCGAAGTTGGCGCCACAGCTCCAGCCCGAGTCGGCAAACTTGAACTTGTAGGGAGCCCACTCTTTCTTGAGCGTACCTTTGGCCATGTAAAGCTTGTCAGCGACCTTGACCACCTTGCTCGCATCGGTTGCCATCCAGTCGTTCATCTCCCCACGCAGGTAGATGGACTTGCCACCGAAATCGCTATTGTCTGCCGCCTGTTCTGCGCCACCATGGGATGCGCAACCGCCTAATACCAGGGTTCCCGCCGCCAGCATCATCGTTACTGTTCTTTTGAACATGTGTCCATTCCTCAAATTATTGTGATTCCTTGGCCCATCGAACGTGAGCAGACGAATTAAAGCAGAGCGGGCATCACAAGAAAGGTAGAGGCATCACATTCTGTGTTTTTTATATCCAACCAGTGGGATAAATGGATGAGTTTCGAGCGAAACGATGCAAAAAATGCGGGACAAGATACGGGGAGGGAATTGAGCGAAAGTCTCGTAAGGGGGCTATCACATGGCGATGAGTGCCAAAGACTCAAATTTCAAATAATAAAAAACCCCGCTCATCGAGCGGGGTTTTTCGTGTTGGGTGCCTGGCAGTGTCCTACTCTCGCATGGCGAATGCCACACTACCATCGGCGCTACCGCGTTTCACTTCTGAG
>NZ_JAPDBE010000024.1:0-71770 GCF_027705025.1 Aeromonas sp. D3
CATGATGAACCCTGTTCCATGGCTCCAGATGACAAACATGATCTCATATCAGGGACTTGTTCGCACCTTCCCTAGAAAACCAGGGGCGATTCACTTCGCTCTGCAGAAGAAAAAAGAGCCGGTCCGCATCTAATTACCGACATGCCTCAACCAAAACGCCCTTCTGTGAAGGGCGTTTTTTTATCTGGTGTCATGTGGTGATGTTCTTCTTCCATGTCAAACACAGCCAATACAGCGTGACGCTGGTTGTGTCGAGGGAACCTTCATTACATAACAACAGCCGAGTCATGCTCGACATGAAGGGGATGTTGGAGCGTTAAAGCCAGCGCTCTCCTTGGTTTGTGCCGTGCTAGCCTGGGTTATCTCATGTGTTTCTGGCTCACTTGCCAAGGCGATGCCTACAGCGGCCGTTATGAAGGACTAAAAAAGCCCTCTCAGGTACCAGGCAACCTTATGCACGTCTGACCCAGTCGTCAGCCGCTATGAGTGACGCGCTCAAGGGACTTGGGTATTGGCACTGACTTGGTTGACGAGTGCATATAGGGGAGCAGGCGTTCGGTTTCTGTCTTCACCACCGAGTAGCATTCACAGCTTAATCGCTCGAGTTTGGGACGATCCAGCACAGTGATTTGGCCCCGACGATATTCGATGACGCCCAGTTTTTGCAGTTTCCCTGCCGCCTCGGTGACGCCTTCACGGCGAACACCCAGCATATTGGCAATCAATTCCTGAGTCATCGTCAACTGGTTGCTGGGCAATCTGTCCAGCGATAGCAACAGCCAGCGGCACAGTTGCTGATCAATGGAGTGATGGCGATTGCAAACCGCCGTTTGTGCCATCTGAGTCAACAAGGACTGAGTGTAACGCAGCATCAGATGCAACAAATCGCCGTGGACATTGAACTCGGTCTTCAACAGCTGTCCTTTCATGCGGTAGGCGTAACCTGCGCTTTGCACAATGGCACGATTAGTGGTGCTTTCTCCGCCCATAAACAGCGCGACACCGATCAATCCTTCATTACCGACGACGGCAATTTCGGCAGATGCACCGCTTTTCATCACGTACAAGAGTGAAACGATGCAGTCGAGAGGAAAATAAACATGGTGAAGCGTATCACCTGATTCATAAAGCACCATGCCTAAAGGAAAGTTCATCAGCTCAAGATGGGGATGCAATCTGCTATATGTGTCAGCTGATAGCGCAGCCAGCAGGTGATTCTGCTGGGGATGATAATTATCAGTCATACATATTCCAAATGTTAAACAAAACATTCACCAGCCTATCATAGTCACAGATTGTTTACCTTCCATATGTGCGCTATCGCACATAGAGAAATATATATACGTGATGAGGACTAAACAAGGGCATTTTATGTGCTCTACCGTACAGACTAGCCTGATTGGCAGGATTATGATTTTGAGTGACAAGGAATATATTTACAGTCAATTTCATAGCGTAGTGACAGGGAGGTGGCGGGCTGAAAAGAGCCTCCCTGAATAGTGTTTATCCATTCACTCCTGCGTTGCCCCGTGTCTTATGTAACACCGCCAGGTAATATTTCAATTCATGGCTGGTGTCCTTTCACCAAGTATCATGTTGTCAGGTCGGATCGTGATTATTTCATCCGCCCTTTGTCATATTGAACGGGAGAGTAATGATGAGTGAACAAAAGCAAGTCATGTCAGGCGAAAGTGTTTCTGATTCGGTTGACGATACCAGCAAGAGGTTGCATGACGCTGTCGACAGTGCATCCAAGACAGTCCATCCTGCGCTGGATAGTTTGAGCGAACGCTCCCATCAAACGGTAGATAAATTAGGGAAGGTGCGAATAAGTCACCAAACATAAAAATGCGCCTTTGTAAGTATTTGAATTTAATAAACTAATTTTTTCAGTTTCGTTGTGGAGGGTGCTTATTCGCACCCTCCTTAGCGCACAGACGACAAGATGATATAGCCGTAAATTATAATGTAGCATGCCAATCAATAAGGTGCTGGCTGCTTGGCTCGACAAGCGTGAGTGTGTGGTTATCGTTATTCACAGTAACGCTATACAGAGTTCTGGCACTCACAGACACCATGTTCTAATGAAGCATACATTTCAGTTTTTAATTTGAAATGTTTAACACTATTTGGAGTAAACATTAAATGAAAACTACAAATCGCTTTTCAATTCTGTTGGCTATCGCCGTTCTGGTCACTGCGGTCGGTTGTGCATCAACTAAAAATAAAGCGGGCACAGGTGAATACTTGGATGACTCTGTGATTACTACCAAGGTTGTCACAGCTATCTTCAATGATCCGGACCTGAAATCATCCGAGATCAATGTAGAGACCTTTAAAGGTGTCGTACAGTTGAGTGGTTTTGTTAAAGACAGCGCCAATATCAATAAAGCCGTTGTTGTCGCCAAAGGTGTCAACGGTGTCACCTCTGTCAAAAATGATCTGCGTTTGAAATAAGGCAGTGACAGTCACTATCCAAGTTGCCTAATCCAATAACTTGGCCCCTGAATATGCCCCGGGGCGGATCTTGTTATGTGATCTTCCCCTGGTCGAAAAGGGCACGCTGATCACCATGTAAATATGTCTTGGTCAGTTTGATAGCGAGGCGAACGTTGAATTTATGCTCCTGTTCCGGGAGCATTTTTATATCTATTGATGCTGCATTTTCCCGGGATTTTTCCTGCCATCCGGTGGTGATGAAGGGTGTCAGGTGGCGGCCGATTGCTTCAACGACCTATGGTGGGTCGATCTGGTGCGCGAAGGCTTTGACTGCGTAGTACGGGTGGGCGTGCTGGGAGCCTCGAGTCTGGTGGCCCGCCTCCAGTGAATGAGTTTGGCGCTAATTGAATCGCGACGTCTCTTTTAGAGACGCATTTGAATTTGATGTCAAGTTTGATATTTGATGATTTGCTCATTATGAGATCTGGCTACGATCGCTTGGCTAGTCGGGTTCCGTTTCACCTGTCATATTTAAGACGGTGGCCCAGTGCCGTGAGCGGAGCAAGTCTATGCGGGTTGAACGTCAGTGTCTTATTCGTTCATTGTTTGATGAATACATAGAAATGTATTCGGCACGTGATGTCCGTCTTGTTACCCGGTTTAGTGACAATTTCAGTGGCTATGCAGGCAGTAGTGACCAGCTTGTCACCGACCGGGAGGAGTGGATACGCATCACTCGCAAAGATTTCGCACAAATCCCCGAGCGGATCCATATCGAAATGCTGGATCTGTCATTGCAAGATTTGGCAGACGATGTGGTCGTCGCGACCGGTTTTTTCCACATTCATCTGCCCATACCTGACCATATCTTGTCGCGGGAGACGGCCAGGCTGGTGTTGATCTTCCGCCACGAAGAGGGCGAGTGGAAAATCGCCCATAGTGGGATCTCGCTTCCCTACGGGTTGGCACAGGATAGTGAAGTCTATCCCGTGGCGCGCTTGTGCGAGCGCAACCTCGAACTGGAACGCATCATTGAGATCCGCACTCATGAGTTGGCCGAAGCCAACCGGCAGTTGGAAATCCTGAGTAACACAGATGCCCTGACCAACATTGGCAATCGACGCCTGTTCGATCACATCCTGCAGCAGGAGTGGAACCGCGGGTTGCGCAGCGGCATTCCACTGGCCTTGATCATGCTCGACATCGATCACTTCAAGCAATTCAACGATCACTATGGTCATCTGGCCGGGGACAGCTGTCTGCGGGCGCTGGCCCAGGCGTTGTCACAGTCCGGGCGCAGGGCAGGGGAGCTGGTGGCCCGCTACGGCGGTGAGGAGTTCGTCATCCTGTTGCCCAACATGAACATGCAGGCGGCGTTTGACACGGCGCAGCATCTTCACCGTCTCATCCTGACACTGGCCTTGCCACGGGCTGACTCGCCGCTGGGGATAGTGACCGTCAGTTTCGGGGTGACCAGTTTGCAGCCCTCCACCACCCAATCAGCCATTGAACTGGTGCAACAGGCGGATGCCGCCCTCTATCACGCCAAATTGGCTGGCCGCAATTGCATCGCACTGAGCGAGTAACAAGGAGATACGTTCTCACTCCACGCCATTATCTGGGGGCACTCTCGATGGAGGCCTGCCGCTTGAAAAGCCCTGGTTTGTTGGTTTTTCGATTTTCCGAAAATACGATGAGCATGCGCTGCAGGGCGATGAAGCAAAACAGCAGCAGGCCTATGATGATCTTGGTCCACCAGGAGCTGAGGGTGCCGTCGAAGTTGATATAGGTCTGGATCAATCCCTGGATCAAGACGCCAAACAGCGAGCCAAAGACGGTGCCTACGCCACCACTGAGCAAGGTACCGCCAATCACCACGGCGGCGATGGCATCGAGCTCGACCCCGACGGCGGCAAGCGGATAGCCCGCCGAGGTATAGAGCGCAAACACGATGCCCGCCAGGGTCGCCAGCGTGGTGGAGAGCAGATAGATGCGGATAGTGGTGTGGCGCACCGAGATCCCCATCAAGGCCGCCGAGGTGGCATTGCCGCCGATGGCATAGACGTTGTTGCCAAAGCGGGTTCGATTGGCGAGCAGCATGCCAAGTAACACCACCGCCAGCATGATCAGGGCCAGCAGGCTCAAGCGCCCACCGCCCGCCATCTTCCATGACAGACTCGACAGGTAGGTAAAGGTCGGATGATCGATGGGCAGGGATTGTTCCGAAATGAGGAAGCTTGCCCCCCGCAGAAAGAACATGCCCGCCAGCGTGATGATAAAGGCCGGGATCTTCAGGGTATCGATCAGCCAGCCCATGAGGGCACCAAAACTGGCTCCCAGCATCATGACCAGGGGGATGGCCAGATAGGGGCTTACCCCCAGATCGCCAATCAACTTGGCGAGCAAGACCCCGGTAAATGCGATCACGGCGCCCACCGACAGATCGATGCCGCCCGAGAGGATCACGAAGGTCATGCCCACGGCCACTATGCCAAGAAAGGCATTGTCCGTCAGTATGTTGCAAATGATGCGGGTAGATAAAAAGGCGGGAAAGGAGGCAAGGCACACCAGATACCCGACCAGAAACACCATGATGGTCACCATCAAGGGAAGATTGCGTTTAAACATGGCGAGCCCCTCGGGAAAACAGGTGATTGAGTGCCGGGGATTGCATGACGAGCACCGCCAGCACCACCATGGCCTTGACGATTTGATTCCACTGGGGCTGATAGCCGGAGAGCAGAATGCCGGTGTTCACCCCTTGAATGATCAGTATGCCGACCAGGGAGAGTGCGAGGTTGAAGCGTCCTCCCATCAGTGAGGTTCCCCCTATCACCACCGCCAGAATGGCATCCATCTCCAGCCAGAGGCCGGCATTGTTGGCATCAGCTCCCCTGATGTCGGCCGCCACTATCATGCCGGCGACGGCAGCCAGCATGCCACTCAGCAGATAGGTGGCGATCACCACCATGGGAGTATTGAGGCCGGCATTGTTGGCCGCCTTGATGTTGATCCCCACGGCTTCGATGAAGAGCCCGAGCGCGGTGCGCTTGGTCAACAACCAGATGAGCAGCGCCGCCCCCAGGGTGATGATGACAGGGGTAGGAAGATAAAAGAGTGACCCGCTGCCGAGCCAGGCCAGGGCCTCGTTGTTGAAGGTGATGATCTGCCCCTGCGTGATGAGCTGGGCGATACCGCGACCCGCCACCATCAGGATCAGGGTTGCCACTATGGGCTGGATCTTGAAGACGGCGACCAGCACCCCATTCCACAAGCCGCATAAGAGCCCGACCCCGAGCACGGAGCACAGAATGACGGGAATGCTGTGGTCGCCGGTAGCCATGCTTGCCATGCTTGCCATGGTTGCGCCGCTGATCGCCATCACGGCACCCACCGACAGGTCGATGCCGCCAGTGGCAATCACCAGTGTCATGCCAAGGGAGAGCAGGGCCACAGGGGCGCAGCGGTTGAGAATGTCGATCAGGCTGCCGAACAGGCGGCCATCCTGAATATGGATGGCGAAAAAATTGTCGGCGACCAGGGCGTTGATGAGCAGCACGCAGAGCAGGGCCACGCATTGCGCCGTGCCTGTGGGCAAATACCGGCTGGCCTGCGCTCGCCGGATGGGGATGGGTAGTATGGATGACGTCATATCAGGCCTCACATGGCAATGGCGTTCATGATGGCAGGGACAGAAAGCGCATCGGTCGCCAGCTCTGCCACCTGTTTTCTGTCTCGCAATACGATCACCCGATCGGCATAACTCACCAGCTCCTCCAGCTCCGATGAGATGACCAGCAGCGCCAGGCCATTGGCACAGAGTGATTCGATCAGGCGGATGATCTCGGCATGGGCCCCCACATCTATGCCCCGGGTGGGTTCGTCCAGGATCAGGAACTGCGGTTTGGTCAGCAGCCAGCGGGCCAGCAGCACCTTCTGCTGGTTGCCCCCTGACAAGAACTGGATCGGCTGCTCCGGCCCCGGGGTCTTGATCGCCAGCTGTTCAATGAAGCGCGCCGTGATCTCGTCCTGCTCCTTGCGTGACAGGGGATGCAGCCAGCCCCGCTGGGCTTGCAGGGCCAGCACCATGTTCTCTCGCACCGAGGCCGAGGCGATGATGCCGGCATTCTTGCGATCCTCCGGGCAAAAGCCAAAGCCGCTGGCGGCGGCCTGGCGAGCGGAGCGGATTGAGGTGACCTTGCCGCGCACCCGGCATACGCCACTGTCGCTGGGCTGAATGCCAAACATCAGCTCGGCGGTTTCAGTACGACCCGACCCCAGCAAGCCAGCCAGACCGACTATCTCCCCCGGCATGACGTCCAGGCTGAAAGGGGCTATCACCCCTTTCTTGCCATAGTGTTTGAATGACACTGTGGGGTGGTTGCTGCGCAGGGTTTTGCCCGCACGCTGGAGCGCATTATCGGCCAGCTCGCGCCCCAGCATCATCTTGACCAAGTCCAGCTGCGGCAGTGTGGCGGTTTCACGGGTGCCGACCAGCTCGCCATTGCGCAGCACAGTGATGCGATCGCTGATGTCGTAGACCTGGTCGAGAAAATGGGTGATGAAAATCAGGCTGACGCCCTTGTCTCTCAAGCTGCGCATGATGGAAAACAGCATCTGCACTTCGCTGGTATCCAGGCTCGCCGTCGGTTCATCCAGGATCAGGATCTTCGCTGACAACGAGATGGCCCTTGCGATGGCGACAATCTGCTGCATGGCGACCGAGTAGTGTCCCAGTGGCAGCGAGACGTCCATTTCGAAACCGTGGCTGGCCATGATGGCACTGGCTTGCCGTGACATGCTGGCCCGATCGATGAGGCCAAGCCGACGGGGTTCATGGCCGATGAACAGATTGTCGGTCACCGACATATTGGGGAGCAGGTTGACCTCCTGATAGACGGTGCCAATCCCCAAACGCTGGGCGTGGGCCGTGTCCGTGGGGGCTATCAGGGCGCCATCCAGCTCGATGCGACCCGCATCACCTTGATAAACCCCGGTGAGGGTTTTTACCAGGGTGGATTTGCCCGCCCCATTTTCGCCGAGCAACGCCATTATCTCTCCCCGACGCAATGAGAAATCCACCTGGTGCAGCGCGCGAACCCCGGGAAATGTCTTGCAGATCCCGGTGGCGTTTAATATGAGTTCATGATGGTTATCTGGCATGAAAATAGGCACTCCGGTATAGCCAGCCATATAAGAGGTTGTACTTATATGGCCGGCTATTAAAAGGACTAGCTCACGACGGGCGTGACTTAGTAACCCATGCTCTTTTTCATGTCGAGCTGGGCCTGTGCACTGTCAGGCTGGAACAGAATCGACGCTGTCTTGATGTGTTTGGGGGGCAGGCTGCCATCTTTTTTATAAGCCAGTAGCGCGTCAAAGGCGGGGCCTGCCATGTTCGGTGTCAATTCCACCGAGGCATTGGCTTCACCGGCGATCATCGCCTTGAATATATCCGGCACGCCATCAATTGAAATGATTTTGATGTCTTTACCCGGTTTCAGTCCGGCCTCTTTAATCGCCTGAATGGCACCGATGGCCATGTCGTCGTTATGGGCATAGACGGCGCAAATATTCTTGCCATTATTCTCGGCCTTGATAAAGCTCTCCATGACCTCTTTGCCCTTGCTGCGAGTAAAGTCGCCTGATTGGGTCCGGATGATCTTGATGGTGGGTACTTTGGCCACGGTATCGAGGAAGCCTTTTTTGCGATCCAGTGCCACGCTGGCGCCAACAGTGCCTTGTAACTCAACGACATTGCAGGCTTTTCCATCGAGTTGTCTGACCAGCCAGTCTGCAGCTACAGCCCCTTCATGCACGCTGTCTGCGGCGACGCCCGTCATGAAGAGCGAGTCATCTTTCACGGTAATATTGCGATCCAGCAGGAAGACGGGAATATCCGCCTCTTTGGCTTCTTGCAGCACGGGTTCCCAACCAGTCTGGACGACGGGGGCAATAAAGATGGCATCCACACCCTGGGCGATGAATGAGCGAATGGCCTTGATCTGGTTCTCCTGTTTTTGCTGGGCATCTGCAATTTTCAGTGTGATGCCACGTTTCTCTGCTTCTGTCTTGGCCACCGAGGTTTCAGCTGCCCGCCAGCCAGACTCGGAACCAATTTGAGAGAACCCCACCGTCATGTCGGCAGAATAAACAGTTCCCGAGAGCAAGACTGCACTGATAATTCCCGCCAGCTTCATCTTTTTATACATATGACACTCCTTTGTGATGCGTTTTTAAATAAACAGGGCTGAGCCAAATTGTTTATTGTGCCAACCAAGAGTAGAGGCTTCTTTTTTTAGCGGCGGGAGCTGGTTCACAGAAAATTTTTGGCAGCATAATTCTTCATACAAACAGCAGGTAAGTTCATATATTCAGCAGGGGAGCTGTTGATTTATTTGCCTATTTATTTCGATCCCTGACCATTGTGTCCAGAGTCGGCGGATGAGGGGCCGTCAACAGCCGTGCTGTCAGTGCCGCAGGCGCAGGACTAGTACAGCTCTGACTTCAGCTCGCTCATGGGGGAGACAACCTGCCAGAAGGCGTCGATGAGCGGGCCCTTGCTGTGGGGCGGGCGGATAAGGCCTATGGTCCAGCTCGCTTCGCGCTCGGTGAGAGGCAGGGTGAGCACATCCGGGTGCTCTATGGTGGTGGAGGAGGGCACCAGGGTCCAGGCGATACCGGCAGCGGCGGTGGCCACCCCGGCGGCGAAGTCGTTCACATACTGGATATCGCGAAACCGCAATCCACTTTGGGCCAGGTAGTTCATCAAGTGATCGTAAAACGAGGGCGCCTTGTCCCGGCGCAGGATTGCCAGCGGTTTGTCCACCAGATCCGCCAGCTCGCTCATGCCGCTGTAACTGGCGGGCAGCACGGCGACAAAGTGGGCCTGCACCACGGGCAGGCAGTGCCACCCCTTGGGGGCGGGCAGGCGGCAGAAACCGAGATCCAGTCGCCCTTCGCTCAGGGCCAGCAGTTGGTGATGGGTGGAGAGATCATTGAGCTCTATGGTCACCTGCTGCCGCTCGGCGCGAAAGCGGGCGATGGCGGCGGGCACCAGTATCTTGGTAGCAACGCCAAAGCCGATGCGCAAGGTGCCGCTATTACCTGCCAGCACATCGCGGGCAGTGCGGCCGAGTTGCTCGCTGGCCGCCACCAGGGCGCTGGCATCTGCATAGAGCGCCCGCCCCAGCACTGTGAGCCGGGTGGTACTGGCATTGCGCTCGAACAGCTCGCCGCCAAGCTCCTCCTCCAGCCGTTTTATCTGCTTGCTCAGGGCCGACTGGGTGACGTGCTGGCGCACCGCTGCCTGACCGAAGTGCAGCACTTCCCCCAGGGTAACGAAGGCTTTCAGATCTCTGAGCTCCATCCTGACTCCTTTCATTCCTGCCAGGAATGTTGAGTGGTTAAATTTGTCATTGGACGGAATTTTAGAACTGTTCGATGCTTATGCCAATTCATTTGGGGCGCAGTCAATCGCAGTCAATATAGCGCGCCGGTTCATTCGAGATGGCCTGCACCATCATCGCAGCAGGAGAAAAGCCAGATGCATCACCACAAGCTCAACGATTTCCCCAAGGATTTCCTGTGGGGCGCCGCCTCTGCCGCCTATCAGGTAGAAGGGGCCTGGAACACGGATGGCAAAGGGCCCTCGGTGTGGGACCTCTTCACCAAGTTGCCTGGCAAGACCTTTGAGGGCAGCAACGGTGACGTGGCCGTCGATCACTACCATCGCATCGAAGAGGACGTGGCACTGATGGCCGAAATGGGGCTCAAGGCCTACCGCTTCTCGGTGAGCTGGCCGCGCATCTACCCGACCGGCCGGGGTGAGGTGAACGAGGCCGGTCTGGCATTTTACGAGAAGCTGATCGATACCCTGCTGGCCCACCAGATCGAGCCAGTGCTGACCCTCTATCACTGGGACTTGCCCCAGGCGCTGCAGGATGAATACGGCGGCTGGGAAGACAGACGCGTCATCGAGGATTTCGAACGCTACTGCGTGACCCTGTATCAGCGCTTTGCGGGCAAGGTGAAGTACTGGGTGTCCCTCAACGAGCAGAACTACAACCTGACCAATGCCTACCAGCTCGGCACCCATCCGCCTGCCGTGCAGGACAGAAAGCGCTTCTTCGCCGCCAACCACATCGCTTTGCTGGCCAATGCCAGGGTGATCAAGGCGTTTCGTCAGCACGTGCCAAACGGCCTGATCGGCCCGAGCTTTGCCTACTCGCCCGCCTATCCGGCGTCGTGCGATCCCAAAGACATGCTGGCGTTTGAAAATGCCGAGGAGTTCACCAACTACTGGTGGCTGGATGCTTACTGCTTTGGCCGCTACCCCCAGGCGGCGCTCGCTTACTTGCGGGAAAACGGCGAGGCACCCGAGATACTGCCAGGGGATCTGGAGCTGCTGCGGGAAGGCACACCGGATTACATAGGGGTCAACTACTACTACACCCTGACCTATACCGACAACCCCCTCGGCGGCCAGACCTTGCAGCGCATCAATACCACGGGGCAGAAGGGCACCACCCCTTCGAGCGGCATTCCTGGCCTCTACAAGACGGCGTCCAATCCGCATCTTGAGACCAGCAACTGGGACTGGGCCATAGACCCGACCGGGATGCGTATCGCCCTGCGCCGCCTCTCGTCCCGCTACGGGCTGCCGCTGATGATCACCGAGAACGGGCTGGGGGAGTTTGACCAGCTGGAAGAGGACGACAGCGTGCACGATGCCTATCGCATCGCCTACCTCAAGAGCCATCTCGTTGCCTGTCAGCAGGCGCTGCAGGACGGGGTTGAGCTGATTGGTTACTGCGCCTGGTCGTTCACCGACATCTTGAGCTGGCTCAACGGCTACCAGAAGCGTTACGGCTTCGTCTATATCGACAGGGATGAGCAGCACGTCAACTCCTTGCGCCGCATCAAGAAAGACAGTTTCTACTGGTATCAGTCAGTCATCAGTTCGGGTGGCAAGGCGCTTTAACGCATCCCCTGGTCTTGTCATACGAAAAGGCCCTGCCGTGAGGCAGGGCCTTTTGCATGGCCGTTTTCCCGCCCAGTGATGGGGTGGTTCGCTAGATGAACATGCCCCCCGAGGCCTCGATGCGCTGGGCATTGACCCAATGATTGTCATCCGAGAGCAGGGCCGCTATCACGCCGCCTATGTCGTCGGGCTGACCGACTCGCCCGAGCGCGGTCTGGCTGGCGATGAAATCGTTGACCGCCTGGTTGTCCCGCACCACACCCCCGCCAAAATCAGTCTCGATGGCACCGGGTGCCACCACATTGACGGCGATCCCGCGCGGGCCCAGCTCCTTGGCCAGATAGCGGGTCAGCACCTCTATTCCTCCCTTCATGGCTGCATAGGCGGCGTAACCGGGCAGCGCGAAACGGGTGAGGCCGGTCGAGAGGTTGATGATGCGCCCGCCATCTCGGATCAGGGGCAACAGCTGCTGGGTCAGGAAGAAGGTCCCCTTGAGGTGAATGTTCATGAGGGTATCGAACTGCTGCTCCGTAGTTTGCTCGAAGCTGGCGTGGATGCCGATGCCGGCATTGTTGACCAGAAAGTCGAACCGATCGCGTCGCCACTCCCGTTGCAGCAACTGTCGTACCTCAGCCGCGAAGGCGGTGAAGGAGGCACTGTCGGCCACATCGAGCGGCAGGGCATGCGCCTTCACGCCGAGCGCATTGGCCTGCGCCACCACGGCAGCCGCCTCTTCGGCCTGGCTGCGGTAGGTGATGATGAGGTCGACGCCTTTGGCGGCGAGGGCCTGGGCCGAGTGTTTGCCGAGGCCACGGCTGGCGCCTGTGATGAGAGCGATGGAACGGGTCATGGTACGACTCCTGTCAATGGGGTGGGGGCGGGCTCGAGACGAGCCGCTAGTGCCACTCTATTGGTGCATACATTATGGATAAAGAAGGTAATAATAGATGCACTGTTCCGTTTAAAGTGACAATGACGCCATGGATCAACTGGATGCGATGAGAATGTTTATGCGGGTGGCCGAGCTTGAGAGCTTCACCCGCAGCGCCGAGCAGATGAGCATGCCCAAGGCGACGCTCTCCACGGCCATTCGACGGCTGGAGGAGCAGCTGGGAGCCCGCTTGCTTCATCGCACTACCAGGCGGGTGCAACTGACCACGGATGGCCAGCTCTGCTACGCCCGCTGTCAGGCGTTGCTGGCCGACATGGAGGAGTTCAATGGGCTGTTTCGGCCGCATGGGCAACTCAGCGGCCAGCTGCGGGTGGACATGCCAAGCCGGATGGCGCGTCATCTGGTCATACCGGCGCTGCCTGCCTTTCTGGCGGCCCACCCTGACTTGCAACTGATGCTGAGCAGCACGGATCGGCGTGTCGATCTGGTGCGCGAAGGCTTCGACTGTGTAGTACGGGTAGGGGAGCTGGAATCTTCGAGTCTGGTCGCCCGCCCCCTGGGCCACTACTGCCAGCTCAACTGCGCCAGCGCCACCTATCTGGCCCGCCATGGTATTCCACAGACCTTGACCGACCTGGCGGGGCACCGACTGGTCCACTATGGCGCCGTGCCGGGGGACAGAGAGGCCGGGTTCGAGTACTTGCAGGCCGATGGCACCCGCGCCGTGCTGGCGATGGCCGGCGCCCTCACTGTGAACGACAGCGAAACCTATCTGGCCGCGGCGCTGGCGGGGCTCGGGATCATCCAGATGCCGCGAGTCGGGGTAGAGGCACTGCTCGCCAGTGGGGAACTGGTCATGGTGTTGCCCCAGTGGCAGGCGCCTCCCTTGCCCATTCATGCCCTCTATGCCCATCGTCGTCAGCTCTCGCCCAGGGTGCAGGCCTTCATTCACTGGCTGGGCGGTGTGCTGGAGACGGCGCTCGCCAGTGAACCTGCCCCGGCATTGTCGAGCGGCCAGTGACGGGGCGCCTTCCTCTGTCATGCACGACATCTGTGGTCCGATGCTCTGGTCGGGCTCTCTATAGTGGTAATCGAAAGTGATCATCGAAGATCCCGGTTTGGCGCGGGCGGGGCAGATAGGCATAATGGCGCTCTCACAGAGCAGAGGAGATCTCATGAAATATATCGGAGCCCACGTCAGTGCCGCCGGCGGGGTGGAGAACACCATAGCCCGCGCCCAGGCCATCGGTGCCAACGCCTTCGCCCTGTTTACCAAGAACCAGCGCCAGTGGCAGGCGGCGCCGCTGTCCGAGGCCAGTATCCGAGCCTTCAAACTGGCGTGCGAGAAAGCCGGTTTTCGCCCGGAGCAGATCCTGCCCCACGACAGTTACCTCATCAATCTGGGCCATCCCGATCCCGACGGCCTGGCCAAGTCTCGCGATGCGTTTCTCGATGAGATAAAGCGCTGCGAGCAGCTGGGACTTTGCTACCTGAACTTCCACCCTGGCAGCCACCTCAAACAGATCCCGGAAGCGGCCAGCCTTAGACTGGTGAGCGAATCCATCAACTGGGCGCTGGAGCGCAGCCAGGGGGTGACGGCCGTGATAGAGAACACAGCCGGGCAGGGCACCAACCTCGGCTGGTCGTTCGAACACCTGGCCACCCTCATCGACGGGGTGGAGGACAAGAGTCGGGTCGGTATCTGCTTCGATACTTGCCACGCCTTCGCCGCCGGTTATGACTTGCGCACCCCTGAGTCCTGCGCTCAGGTGTTTGCCGATTTCGATCGCATCGTCGGCTTCCAGTATCTCAAGGGTATGCACATCAACGGCGCCAAGTGCACCTTCGGCAGCCGGGTCGACCGCCATCACAGCTTGCGTGAAGGCAATCTGGGGGAGGCGGTATTCCACCACATCATGAATGACGAGCGTTTCGACGGCATTCCGCTGATCCTGGAGACCATAGACGAGACGATCTGGGGCGACGAGATCAGTTGGCTACGCAGTCTGGCAAAGGCGTAAAGCGCCGCGGCCACCGCATAAGGAGCAATGATGATGCAAGAAGATCCACACGCGCGGCCACTGCGCTGGGGCATTGCCGGGGCGGGGGCCATTGCCCGTCGCTTTTGCAAGGACGTGAATGAGCACGCGAGTCTGGGACAGGTGGTGGCGATCGCCGCCCGTGATCAGACGCGGGCCCGGGACTTTGCCGAGGAGCAGGGATTGCCCCTTGCCTATGGCAGCTACCAGGCGCTGGCGGCAAGCACCGAGGTGGAGGCCGTCTATGTGGTGGTGATCCACCCGGAGCACGCCGACCTGATCAAGCAGATGTTGCTGGCGGGCAAGCACGTGCTGGTGGAAAAACCGGCGGTGACTCAAGTAGCAGATTGGGATGCGCTGGTGCAGCTCGCCCAGGCCCGTGGCCTGCTGCTGATGGAGGCCATGAAGGTGATGTGCTTCCCCGCCATGCGCGAATTGCTGCGGCGACTCGGCGCCTTGTCTGCCCCCAATCGGCTGCAGGCGGCCTTCGGCTCGGTGCAGGAGAGATCCGGCAAACTGTTTGATCCCGCCTTGGCCGGGGGCGCTGCCTGGGATGTGGGTGTCTATCCGCTCTGGCTCTACGCTGCCATCTGTCACCAGCTGGGGCTGGCTGCGGGTGAGCCGCAGGTCGCTCTTTCCCGCCAGACGGGCGAGGTGGACGAGGCCGCCAGCTTCCGCTTTGCCGGCACCCTCGCGGCCGAGCTGGATGCCTCCATTGTCCAGGATCTCGACAAGGCGGCGTATCTGGGCGGTGAGGGCTGGGCCCTGCAACTGGTCGGCAAGTGGTGGAACCCCCAGCAGGTACGCTGGGTCACGGGGGATCCCTTGCCTGCCTGGCCGGGAGACATAGAGGCACAGGTAGCGGGCGGTGGCATGCAGCACGAGGCGGATCATTTCGCCGCCTGTGTCAGGCAGGGATTGAGGGATTCCCCCTGGGTGCCGCAGGCCCTGACCAGACAAGTGCTGGGGTGGGTCGAGCGCGGTTTGCAACCCGCACCCTGATAACGGATGGACAGAGAGGGCGCTTGGGCGCCCTCTCTTTTTTTTGTCTGCGCAAGGGGAAGCCAGATGAGCGGGCGCGATCATCGAGCCCGATCATCTCATTGCGCTTTTGTCCGAGTGGTTATGTCCGCCAGGGGTTGAGGCAGGGCTCCCTCTTGTGCGCGGCAAAACTGCAGAAAGCGGCGCAGGGTGGCGGAGTGGTATTTCTGCCGGTGCCAGATGAGGGAGAGCTGGCGGGGAAAATGCCGGGCAAGGGAGAAGGCCACCAGACGACCGGCCTGCAACCGATCCGACACCGCCAGGCGGGAGATGAAGGAGATCCCCAGCCCCTTTTCAACCGCCAGCATCACGGCCTCCAGGGTGTTGAGCTCCAGCCCTGCCTGCCAGCGAGGCAGCCCGGGCTGGATCTGTTGCTCGAATTGCTCGCGGCTGCCTGACTGTGGCTCGCGCAGCACCCAGGTTTCATCGCTCAGCTGGCTGAGCGACAGACGACTGCGCCGGGCGAGGGGATGATCGGGATGAGCCACGATCAGCATCTCGTCATTGAGCCAGGGTTCACTCACCAGATCAGCATGGTGGTTCTGTCCCTCTATCAAGGCCAGATCCAGCTCGAAGTTGGCCAGCAGATGGCAAAGCTGATGGGTGTTGGTGATGGTGACCCTGGGTGGCAGGCCCAGCTCCTGCTTGCTGCTGGCCAGCAGGGTGGGGAGCAGGTAGTTGCCTATGGTCTGGCTCGCTCCCAGGCGCAGCTGGCCGCTTGGCTCTGCATCCGGGCTGAACAGGGTTTCAATATCCTGCATCCGGGTCAGCAGCTCTTCGGCGGCCGGTTGCAGCAAGCGCCCCTCGTTATTGAGCTGCAATCTGGGGTGAATGCGATCAAACAAGGGGGTGGCGAGCTGACGCTCCAGCTCCTGCAATGACTGGGACACGGCGCCCTTGCTCAGGCAGAGCTCGTTGGCGGCCAGTCCCAGATTGCCGTAGCGGGCTATGGTGGCGAAGACCTTGAGTTGTTGCAGGGTCAGTTTCATGTTTGGTTTACCCGAACAATTGATTCAATTCATTTAGATATCGTAAACGATAGCGGCGCTTTATCCTATGCTCATCGTCTCTCACAAGAGGTTTCAGCCATGATCGCAAGAACTCGTCAATCCCTAGCCGCGGCACCGACCCCCATGGCGGGCCTGGCACTCGGGATCGCCAGTCTCGGTTGGTGCTGGGAAAACGCCGGCCAGTTCGATGGTCGCCTGCAACTGCTGGGCGCCGCCGTTGCCGCCGTGCTGCTGGTGATCCTCACCTTCAAGTTTCTGCTTCATCCACGCCTGCTGTGGCAGGATCTGGCTCACCCTGTGGTGGGCAGCGTTGTGCCTACCTATGCCATGGCCACCATGGTGGTCTCCAAGGCGGTCGGCATGCTGGCCCCCGGTCTGGGCGAGGGGCTCTGGTTGTTTGCCGTTGTGCTGCATCTGCTGTTTCTGGCCACGTTTGTCTGGCACAGGGTCAAGCAGTTCGAGATCCATCACATGGTGCCGAGCTGGTTTGTGCCGCCGGTGGGCATCATAGTGGCTGACGTGGCCTTTCCGGGTGGCCAGTTTGCCGCGCTGGCCGACGGCCTGCTCTGGTTCGGTATGCTCTGCTACGGCCTGATGTTGCCGCTGATGCTCTATCGCCTCATCTTCAGCCATGAAGTACCGGATGCCGCCAAGCCGACCATCGCCATTCTGGCAGCCCCTGCCAGTCTGTCACTCGCCGGTTATCTGACTGTGACCGAGGATCCTTCCTTGTTGCTGGTGGCCGTGCTGCTGGGGATCGCCATCCTGATGACCTGCATCATCTATCTGGCGTTTATCAAGTTGTTGCGCCTGCCGTTTTCACCGGGGTATGCCGCCTTCACCTTCCCGCTGGTGATAGGTGCCACCGCCCTGTTCAAGGTAAGCCACCTGCTGGCGCAGTGGCCACAAGCAACCCACTATGTGGAGCAGGTCAATCTGCTGGCCCACTTCGAACTGGGTGCCGCCACCCTGATCGTCGGCTATGTGGCCTTGCGCTATCTGATGTTCTTCCTGCCATTAAGGGAGATCAACATGGATCACGGCATCGCCCGACACGGCGCCCGCCGCTAGGCACGACTCTCCTGGAGAGACTCGGGGTAAGGGGTCAGTCAACGAGAAGGGCATGCGTGCACGACATGCTCCACTGGCCAGAAATAGTGAGAGCGCTCCACCATCGGTGGAGCGCTTTTTTGTCTGCTGTTAAGTGTTGAAGGAGACTTTTTTTGCCGCGGGGAAATCCATTTTTTGAACCAGCGCTCACCCTGAGGTGCTCACGATGAATTTCACTGGTATTACCTGTCAGGACGAATACAATGCAACCCCATTTTCTTCGTTTGACCTCATTCATGTCTTCCCAAGATCCTGTGTTTGATTCCTCTTTTCAGACCCGTTTATTGCGACCGCGTTACTGGCCAAGCTGGTTGGCACTCGGCGCGCTCTGTGTGCTCGCCTTCGTGCCGCCGCGCTTGCGTGACAAGCTGGCAGAATGGCTGACGCCGTTGGTAGTCAAGGTCTCCAAGAAACAGATCTACATCGCCAAAACCAACCTCGATATCTGCTTTGCCAACAAGAGCCAGGCCGAGCGTGATGCCATCCTGATGACCTCCATCCGCATCGGTCTCAAGACCCTGCTTGGATTTGGTGAATTTACCGTGCGCAGCCCCGCCTACCTGATGAAGCGCATCCAGGTGAGGGGCTGGGAGCATATCGAGGCGGAGCAGGCCGCTGGCCGCCCCATGATACTGGTTGTGCCCCATAGCTGGCCGGTCGATGCTGCCGGTTACTACTTCACCCAGCGTGGCGTGCCCATGTGCGCCATGATGAAGAGTGCCCGCAATCCGGTATTTGACTGGCACATCAATCGGGAACGAGCCAAGAATGGTTGCCGTGTCTATGAACGCAGTGCCGGCATCAAGTCGGTGATCAGAACCGTCAAGCGTGGACACAGTTTCTTCTATCTGCCGGACCAGGATCATGGCCGTGAGGCGAGCATCTTTGCGCCCTTCTTCGGCTATCCCAAGGCAACACTGCCGGCTTTGCCGCGGTTGGTGCAGGTCAGTGGTGCCAAGGCAGTGCCCATGCTGGCCTGCTACGATGAGGCCAAGTACTGCTACCGCCTGGAGATAGAGGCGCCGTTTGCTGATTACCCCAGCGCCGATCTGATGGCGGACACCTGCCGCATGAACAACATGATTGAGCAGCAACTGACTCGCGATCCGGGCCAATACATGTGGTTCCTCAAGATTTTCGATACCCGTGAAGAGCAGGAAGGGTCGGACGGCCTCTATGAAGAAGGGATCAAGCGGATCCGGGGTGATCTTCCTCCCGGCGCCTGACCTGTCATCGTGATCATGGCCCTGCGGGGCCATTTTTATTGGGTATGAGTCTGTGTGTTGGTAAGACCACTGCACCCCAAAGTGGAAAAAATTGTCAGGATAATTAAAATAAACGTTTATTTTCTATGACTTGATGGCGGCGATGTCTTCACACGATCCGGTTTTTGATACCTCATTTCATGCCCGTCTGCTCCATCCGCGATGGTGGGGCAGTTGGCTGGCGCTTGGCTTTTTGTGTCTGCTGGCATGGGTGCCTCACGGCGTGCGCGGGCGTTTTGCCAATGCCGTTGCCCCGGCCTTGCTGCGACTTTCCAAAAAGCAGGCCTACATTGCCGAGACCAATCTCAAGATCTGTTTTCCCGAGCTGGATGCCGCCGGGCGCCGTACCCTCTTGCTCAAAGCGATCCGGACCGGTCTCAAGGCATTCATGGGTTTTGGCGAGCTGACCCTGCGCAGCGCCGCGCATCTCAAAAGCCGCATCAAGGTACGGGGCTGGGAGCATATAGAGGCGGAGCTGGCCGCCGGGCGGACCATGATACTGGTCGTGCCTCACACCTGGGCGGTGGACATGATTGGCCGCTACCTGACCGATGAGGGTCTTGCGCTCTGTACCATGATGAAGAGCCCGAAAGATCAGGTGTTTGACTGGTATATCAACCGCGAGCGATCCAAAGCTGGCAAGGTGTATGAGCGCAGTGTCGGCATCAAACCGGCCATCAAGGCCATCCGCAGCGGCTACAACTTCTTCTATCTGCCGGATCAGGATCATGGTCGTGAGAAGAGCATCTTCATCCCTTTCTTCGGTCACCCCAAGGCAACGCTGCCGGCCCTGCCCAAGCTGGTGAAGCTGACCGGTGCCCGTGCTGTGCCCATCCTCGCCTGCTATGACGAGGATGAAGAGTGCTACCGGCTTGAGATTGAACCCCCGTTTGATCCATATCCCACGGACGATTTGACCGCAGACGTCAATGCCATGAACCGCATGGTGGAGCAGCAGCTGAGCCAGTATCCAGAGCAGTACATGTGGTTTCTCAAGATCTTTGAAACCCAGGAACATCAAGAAGGGGAGGATGGTCTCTACGAAGAGGGGATTAAGCGGATCCGCAGCGGTCTGCCACCCGAACCCTGAAGGGAAAGACACTGGCTGGTGACCTGAGATGACAGCGGTGACAAGCGCTTGTCCTTTAAGCAGTTTGGTGAGTAAAACAGCGGCAAATGGGGCACCGGAAGGTGCCAAGGAACAGGGATATGCAAGCTGGCCTCATAGGGGCTATCTTCTGAGGCGCAAATAGGGTAAAAGGGCGGCCATGAAAATTCCAAATCGAATCCAACCTCTGGTTGATGACGGCCTGGTCGATGACGTCATCAGCCGGCTGATGAGCGGCAAAGAGGCCGACGTCTATGTGGTGCGCTGCGGCGACGAGATCCGCTGCGCCAAGGTCTATAAAGAGGCGTCCAAGCGCAGCTTCAAGCAGGCCGTGGTGTATCAGGAAGGGCGCAAGGTGCGTAACAGTCGCAGCGCCCGCGCCATGGAGAAAGGCTCCAAGTACGGCCGCAAACAGCACGAAGAGGTGTGGCAGAACACAGAAGTGGATGCCCTGTTCAAGCTGGCGGCAGCTGGCGTGCGGGTACCGCAGCCCTATGTCTGTCTCGACGGTGTGCTCTTGATGGAGCTTATCACCGACGAGGATGGCAATGTGGCCCCCCGTCTCAATGACGTGGCACTCTCACCCGAGCAGGCTGTCATCGATCACGACAAGGTGATCCGCTATGTGGTGCGCATGCTCTGCGCAGGCCTTATCCACGGGGATCTTTCCGAGTTCAACGTGCTGGTGGATGCCCAGGGCCCCGTCATCATAGACCTGCCCCAGGTGGTGGATGCTGCCGCCAACAACCAGGCCAAGGCGATGCTGGAACGGGACGTCAACAACATGCGCAACTATTACGGCATGTATGCCCCCGAGCTGCTCAATACCCGTTACGCCAAGGAGATGTGGGCCCTGTTTGAAGATGGCAAGCTGACCCCGGAGAGCGAGTTGACCGGCCTGTTCGAGGAGAGCACAGAGGCCATCGATATCGATTCTGTGCTGCACGAAATCGAGAGCGCCGAAGAGGAAGCCCATGCCCGTTTGGCCCGAATGAACGCCGAGCAGGAAGACAGCTACTGATCGCCACTCATCATAACGTCATCAGTCACAACATGAGCGCCTTCGGGCGCTCATGTTGTTTATGGCTGCCGTTTGACGCGGCATCTGGCTGGCGGCTCAACGCAGGGGCGGGAGGTGGTAAAACCGTACCCAGCAGTCATCCCCTGCATGGTAGCGACGATCCAGCCACTGTCCGTTGGCAGCTTCAATGATCTTGAGGGAGGCTGCATTCGTTTCGTCGCAGCTGATGAGAACGGGGCCGGTCAATACATGTTGTTGCAACCAGCGCAGCAGGGTGCGGGCAACGCCCTCACCACGGCGGGAGGGGCGGGTATCGTAACCTATGTGGCCAAGCCACTGCGCCGTGGCCGGGTTGTCGCCGTGGCGTAGCCGCAGTGTGCCGAGTATCTCCCCCTCCTCAAGTGCAAAGTAGGTAGTGGTGGGCAGATACCCCATGGGCAGATGACGGCCCTCTGCGTGATCGAGCAGGCTTTGCAGCCAGCCGTCAGGGTCAAATTGCGCCACCTGATAGAGCGGCAGACCCGCTTCGCCGCACTCGGTCACATAGCTGCGATAGGCGGGGACATCGTCAGGTTGCGCCGCGCGGCACTCTATGGTCGACGGCCTGTTCACGAGCCAGTGACCAGGGGTTGTAGCAGTTGCGGCTCGCTGTGGTGGGGCTCCTGTATGCAGGTCCGTTGTCGCCCCCCTTGCTTGGCCGCATAGAGCGCCCTGTCCGCTCTGGGGTATGCCTGCTCGAAGCGCTCTCCCGGCTGCAGCGACGTCAGGCCAATGCTCATGCTGATGGGGCCGCCAGCGAGCTGCGAGGTGGCCTGGGCGATCCGTTGCTGCAAGGTGTGGCAGTAATGTGGCAGCGTTTGCGGATTTTCCATCAAGAAAATGACCAGCTCGTCTCCCCCCAGTCGTCCCGCTATCCCCTGCCGTGGCAGGGTAGTGCGTATCACCTGACCCACCAGTCGCAACATGGCATCCCCGGCGGGATGACCGTGCCGGTCATTGATCTGCTTGAAGTCATCCAGGTCGATCAGCAACAGCTGACAGGGGTTGGCTCCTGCACTGACCTGCGCCTGTAACAGTTGCTGAAAATAGTGGCGGCTCAGCAGACCGGTCAGCTCATCCTGATTGGCCCGCTGCTCCAGCTCGCGCTGGGTCGCCAATAGTGCCTGTTGCTGGCGGGTATGAACAAGGCTGAGCAACAGATAGCTGCGGGCTATGGTAAAGAGCAGGCTGAGCAGGATCACGGGGCCGAGCAAGGGGTCGGTAAAGGTACTGGCGTTGAGTTCCGGCTGCCAGAGGTGCTTGGCTATCCGAAGCAGCTGCAGCAGCAACTGCAGACCGAGCAGCAGTATGGCAAAGCGCAATACCCGATAGAGGGGGGCCAGACGTTGATAACGCCAGAGCTGCCAGATCAGTACCGCGAATTGCAGGGAGAGCACGGCAGAGAGGACCATGATCCGGCTGTGTACGTCAGACAGGGGGCGTAGGCTGGCGGTCAGGGCAAACAGCAAAAATCCGATGAGCGCTATGGCAGGGCAGAGCCAGCCAAGCTGGTCTGCCTCGCGTCGAAAGAAGTGGCGCAAGCCCCGCTCATACAGCAGGGGCGCGGCAAGCAGCAGCAGGTTGGTCAGCAGTATGTTGGCAAGGGAGATATCCCCCTCGAGCGGCCGGAGCAGCAGGCCGCAGAACGAAGCGGCGATGGCCAGTTCGCTGGCAGACCAGTAGAGCAGGCCCCTGATGCGGCGCTGGGTATGCCACACATAGGCAAAAATGACCGCGACCCCGACATGGGACAGCGTGACAAACAGTACCAGACTCAGCAATTGTGCGGAGGAAAACAGATTATGCATCAAGGGTCTCTCAGGGCTCTTCCACCTGTTAACCGCGTCCCGACGTATGAGGTCGATAGCTGGCAGTGCTGGATCACAGCATGAATCCAACCCATTATCAATGGCTTAAGCATCCAGCCATGCATCACTGCGACGCGACCGCCCTGGCAGCCGCTGATGCGTGTGTGGGGAAAAGCAGCCCCTGATCCGCTGCCCGTCACTCAGCCAGTACTGGCAGGGTCATGACGGTGGCTTCCCGGCCCAGATGGGCCAGCAGGCGGCGTACATCGTCCAGCCTGATGAGCAGGGTGGCGGTATTGACCAGCGGATGGCACTGCACCTGCTCGGCCTGCCAGACTTGCTCATCCACCACCAGTTCCACCGCCTGCTCCGTATCACGCACCATGGCGAGCAGGGTGACGGCACCCGGGGTTAGACCGAGTGCGGCATGCAACCGCTCCGGGGAGCCAAAGCTCAGTCACTTGACTCCAAGCTTGGCAGCCAGCGCCTTGAGATCGACCCGGCTCTCCTGTGGCGTGACCACCAGAAACAGCCGCTCGCTTTTGGGATCGCGTAAGAACAGGTTCTTGGTCCTGGCGGCGGGCAAGTCAGGCAACAGCCGACTCGCCTCCTCACAGGTAAAGACGGGAGGGTGATCGAATCGCTGGTAGGGAATGGCCAGCCGATCCAGCAGGGAATAGAGTGCCACTATGGATTCCTTGTATGGGGTGAACCGGTGCAAGCAGGTATGCCAGTGACAGCACGCTTGCCCACGTGTGCGCGTCTTCGAGCTTACCAGCATGAGCCTTGCGGTGCAGCCTGGCATGACGATTGCGGGCAAGCACTGTATGAACGTACAATACTCCCATCCCAAAACCGGCCCCTTTATCCTGAATGATTGCGACCCAGCCCACCGTGACGACGACCTCTCCTGCAACTGCGCCCCTGGACGGCTTCATCCTGACCCGCCATGGTCGGGACGTGCGCGGACGCACAGAGATAGTGATGTGGCTCTGGAGCGAGCAGGGACCGGTACGGCTGGTGGTGCCCGGGCAGGAGCCTGTGTTCTTCCTGCCACAGAGCCACATGCAGGAGGCGGCCGAGCTGTTCAAGGGCTCAGGCGTGAGCGGGCGGTTTCGGCGCCTGCCCATGCACACCTTCGATGGGCGTGCCGTGGTGGCTTGCTATTTCTCCACCTTGAGCGCTTTTCACCGCGCCATCGAGTTGTTGCTGATCCGCGGGCTGGAGCACTTCGAGGCGGATATCCGGCTGCCGGAGCGGTTTCTGATGGAGCGCTTCATCACAGCCGGAGTCCGCTTTGGCGGCAAAACGGCGCGCAAGGGGGGCAAGCACGGTTACTGGGAGGTGAACGAGGCGCGCTGTGCGCCGCAGGCGGTGACGCCGACGCTCTCCTGGGTATCTCTGGATGTGGAGTGTGCCATGGACGGGGCCCTCTTTTCGGTGGGACTCTACAGCGAGCAGGATGCCCGCGTCATCATGATAGGCTCCCCCGAGGTCGGCGCGGATGAGTGGAGCACGACCCTGGAGTGGGTGGCGGACGAGAATGCCTTGCTCGGGGCGCTGGAGCAGTGGTTCAGCCAGCATGATCCAGACCTGGTGATCGGCTGGAACGTGGTGAATTTTGACTTTCGGCTGCTGCTGCGCCGCGCCGAGCTCAACAAGCGGCGGCTGCGGCTCGGGCGGGGGCGGGAGCTCTGTTTCTGGCGCTCATCACGCAACGATCCCCAGACCGGCAACGTCATCATACCGGGGCGCATGGTGCTCGACGGCATAGATACCCTGAAAAGCGCCACCTGGCAGTTTGCCAGTTACAGCCTGGATGCTGTAGCAAGTGAGCTGCTCGGCCGCGGCAAGGATATCGAGGATGTGGCCAATCGGGGGGAGAAGATCACCGAACTGTTCCACTCCGACAAGGAGGCGCTGGCCCGCTACAACCTGGAAGATTGCAGGCTGGTGTGGGAGATCTTCGACTACTGCCACCTCATTCCCTTTGCCATCGAGCGGGCTTCCCTTACCGGCCTTGAGCTCGACCGGGTCGGTGGCTCTGTGGCGGCGTTTACCAACCTCTATCTGCCGCGGCTTCATCGCGGTGGCTATGTGGCCCCCAATCTGCCTGCCGATGGGGGGCTGGCAAGCCCCGGCGGCTATGTGATGGACTCAAAACCTGGCCTCTATCGCCACGTGCTGGTGCTCGATTTCAAGAGCCTCTATCCCAGCATCATCCGCACTTTCTGTATTGATCCCATGGGGCTGGTGGAGGGGCTGCAGCATCCGGATGAGGCGATCCCCGGCTTTCGCGGCGCCCTCTTCTCCCGTACTCGCCACTTTCTGCCGGATCTCATCGCCACCCTGTGGGCGGCGCGGGACAGGGCCAAGGCGGCCAGCAACGAGGCGCTTTCCCAGGCCATCAAGATCATCATGAACTCCTTCTACGGCGTGCTGGGCTCGGGGGGCTGTCGTTTCTACGATCCCAGGCTTGCTTCTTCCATTACCCTGCGCGGTCACAGCATTATGCAGCAGACCCGGGAGTGGATTGAGGCGCAAGGTTTCGAGGTGATCTACGGCGACACTGACTCCACTTTCGTCCACCTGGCCAGGGAGACAAGCTCGCAGCAGGCCGATGAGATTGGTCATGGCTTGGCGCGGATGATCAACGACAACTGGACGGCACTGATCAAGCGCGAGTTCGACCTGCCCAGTCATCTGGAGATCCAGTACGAGACCCACTACCGCCGCTTTCTGATGCCGACTATTCGCGGGCTGGAGAAGGGCAGCAAGAAGCGGTATGCCGGTCTGGTTGGCAAGGCGAGCGAGGGGACGGAACAACTGGTGTTCAAGGGGCTCGAGTCGGTGCGCACCGACTGGACCATGCTGGCCAAACAGTTCCAGACCCGGCTCTATGAGCTGGTGTTTCACGATGAAGATCCCAGCGGCTATGTGCGCACCATGGTGGATGAGACCCGGGCCGGCTTGCACGATGATCTGCTCATCTACCGCAAGCGGCTGCGCCAGAAGCTGGAGGAGTACCAGAAGAACGTCCCGCCCCATGTGCGGGCGGCGCGGCTGGCCGATGAAGAGAACCTGCGCCGGGGCCAGCCCCAGCGCTACCAGCACAGGGGCACCATTTCCTATCTGATGACCCTCAATGGGCCTGAGCCGCTGGAATACAGGCGCAGCGCCATCGACTACGAGCACTACATCGACAAGCAGTTAAGGCCCATAGCGGATGCCATACTGCCGTTTATCGGCGAGTCATTCGAGCGGATCTGCGGCCAGCAGCTGGATCTGTTCTAGTCCCGTCAGACAGAGTGTTGTGACAGGGCAACGAGGGTGGGAAACAGAGAAGCCAGCAAGCTGGGTAGTGAGGCGGCTTATTCAGTACAGCATCAAGGGGAGGGCGCACGGGCCCGGCCTGTTGATCCCGTAGCGATGCAGGTGGCCCCGACATGCAAAAAGCCCGCTCATGGAGCGGGCTTTTTTAATCTGGTGCGTCCTAGTGGATTCGAACCACCGACCCCCACCATGTCAAGGTGATGCTCTAACCAGCTGAGCTAAGGACGCAGGGTGCGCAATGCGACTTCTTTTTGCAGGGGAGTGGTGGGTTTAATTGGATTCGAACCAACGACCCCTACCATGTCAAGGTAGTGCTCTAACCAACTGAGCTATAAACCCACATCTGCACTCAAACTGGTTCGAACCAACGACATCGCCTGTGCCATGTCAATATAGTGTTCCAACCTGCCGAGTTATAAACCCATAAATCTGCAATCTATTATGGTGCGTCCTAGTGGATTCGAACCACCGACCCCCACCATGTCAAGGTGATGCTCTAACCAGCTGAGCTAAGGACGCATACTCGGTATTCTGTGATGGTGCGTCCTAGTGGATTCGAACCACCGACCCCCACCATGTCAAGGTGGTGCTCTAACCAGCTGAGCTAAGGACGCATCACAGAAAAAGTGGTGGGTTTAATTGGATTCGAACCAACGACCCCTACCATGTCAAGGTAGTGCTCTAACCAACTGAGCTATAAACCCACTGCAAGAATCGGTAATGACCGCTTCATGACACCAGCACTGCTGACGTGGTCGGCATACTACCCATGCCCCCAAAGGCTGTCAACAGGCGGTATGCACAAAGGAGACCGTTTGCCGAGTTCTTGCGCAGCCTGTTGATTTTACAGGCACACCCTATCCGGACTTGGGTAGCAGGGGGGGCTTGCCAGCGGGTGCTTCACAGCGCAAAAAGACCCCTTGCCAGGCCTTGGCATGGCGCACTGTGGCGGCGCGAAAATCCAGCCAGACGCGGCTCTCCAGCCCGCTGGCGTAGCTTGTCTGCCATGCCTGCAGGGCTGGCGGGGATGCATTGTCAAACAAGGCGGTCAGGGAAGGTGAAATCTGGCGGAACTGGCGATCAAGCTGAGCCAGCCAGGGTTGCAGCCCCCTGGCATAGTAGTGCGTCATGGCCCCCCGCAGACGATCTTGTCGCTGTGGATCCGTGGCCGGGCAGAGTGTGGTGATGGGCAAGGGCTCCAGTTGTGCACTGATCTGGTTGAGCCAGGCCGTGGCCAGCGGCAGTGAATAGAGCAGCCGGGGCAGGGCATCCGATCGGTAGAGGCTCTCCAGCGCATCCGTCAACGGAGGCAGGGATGCAGTCACATGGTCGGGACTTGCCACCGCCTCTTGCCAGCGCTGCAACTGACCCAGTGCCTGGCGGGTCTCCAGCAGAGTGCTGGTCAGCGACAAGGGGGTTCGTCTGGGGGTCAGTACCCGGCGCAGTTCCGGGGTGCTGACCAGCGCATTCCAGAAGCGATCCGGCAACATGGCCGCTTTCTGTTGTCGCAGACTGTCCAACCACTGTGCTACCTCGGGGTCCTGTGTCTTGCAGCGCGCCAGCCCCTGCACCAGTTGCCACTCATAGGCCAGCTGGCTGAAGTTATCCGTGCTGCGCCCGACAGGGCCGTTGCGTTCGGCCACCAGGGTGCCGAGGCCACACTGGTTGAGGGGCAAGATATCGAGCAGGCCAATGCGCAGATCTGGCAGCGGACGCTGCAGTTCCCGCTGGGCGGGGAAGGGCACCAGCGTAATGACGGGAGAGGGAGTGGACGGGAGACTCAGTACATGGGCCACCCTGGTTTGATAGGTGGCAAATTGATCCTCTATGGTGGGGGTACAGCCTGCCAGCTGCATCCCCCACAGCCAGATCAGTCCGTTACGGATGGGCGCCGAAACGGCCATAGATCACCTTGAGACGGGCGCCCAGCATCAGGGCTGCGCCGGTCAGGCCGACGATAAAACCGACCCAGAAGCCTTGCGGCCCCATGCGAGGTACGACCCAATCGGTCAGTCCCAGCAGCATGCCGGTAGGCAGGCCCAGACCCCAGTAGGCGACTATGGTGACGTAGAAAATTGCCTTGGTGTCCTTGTATCCACGCAGCGCAGCGGCCGCTACCACTTGTACCGAGTCGGAGACCTGATAGATGGCGGCAAAGAACAGCAAGGTAGCCGCCAGCGTGATCACCTGCATGTCGTCTGTGTAGATGGTCGCTATCTGTTCGCGCAGCAGCACTGTCAGGGCGGCGGTGCAGGCCGCGACCGCCATGCCCAGCATGAGGCCGGTACGGGCCGCGACACGGGCGTGATCCGGCAAGCCTTCCCCTATGCTGTGGCCGACCCGGATAGTCACCCCCACACCAATGGAGAGCGGCAGCATGAACACCAGGCTGGAGAAGTTGAGCGCTATCTGGTGGCTTGCTACCGTTTCTGCTCCGAACGGAGCCAGCATCAGGGCCACCACGGTAAACAGGGTCACCTCGCAGAAAATCGCCATGGCAATGGGAAAGCCGAGTCGGAACAGGCGCCAGATCCGGCTGCCATTGGGGCGTGCTAGCTGGGCAAACAGGTTGATCTTCGTGAAGTGAGGGGAGAGTTTCACATAGATGATCATCGCCAGCAGCATGGCCCACAGCACGATGGCGGTGGCCACCCCACAACCGACACCGCCGAGTTTTGGCATGCCAAAATGGCCGTGGATGAAGATGTAGTTGGCGGGAATATTGACCGCCAGCCCAACGAAACCTATCACCATGGTGGGCATGGTGTGGGAGAGTCCCTCACTGAAGTTGCGCAGCACCTGGAATAGCACGAAGGCGGGCAGCCCCCACAAGATGGCATGCAGATAGCCGGCAGTCTTGGTGGCCATGACGGGGTCCACGTCCATGAATTGCAAGGTCAGCGGGCTGAAATAGAGCGCTATCATGGCGATGGGAGTGACCATGAGCGCCAGCCAGAAGCCCTGATGCACGGCCGGGCGGATCTCGTCCCGTTTGCGAGCCCCGTTGAGCTGGGAGACGATGGGGGTGAGCGCCATTATGATGCCCTGCACCAGCAATATGATCGGCAACCAGAAGCTGGTGGCGACCGACACGGCCGCCAGATCCACGGCGCTGACTTGCCCCGCCATCACGGTATCGACAAAGTTCATGGCGATCTGGGCCACCTGGGCGACCAGAATGGGGCTGGCTAAACGAACGAGCTGCCTCGCCTCGGACCAATAACGTTGCACTGACACCTCCGAGTGGATCAGATAAAAAGAGCAAGAACGGATAACAGGATGGGCTTTTGCCCCCTCACCGGGAGGAGACAAAATACGGGGGTGTCATTCTAGCCTGAAAGTCGCCCGCCGCGAAACGGTTGGCGGCAGGCTTTCTGCCCGGCTCAGGCGTCCTGATGATCGCTGATCAGCAGATTGGCGGCGGCATAGGCGGCTTCCTGGCGCAGTTCGGCCGGCACCCGCTCGTCTGAGGCCATAGCATTGAGGGCCCTGATGGTCGCCGCTATGGCCTGCGGCACATAACCCTGCTCACCTGAGCCAATCTGGTTATAGGCGATGCGAATGGCCTCACAACATTGATATACCTGCATTATTTCTTCCTCATTAACCCGAATGTGAACGCCGTCACTATAGCGATCGGGGGCAAGCTTGTCAGCAGGCGTGCTTGTCTGGGCGACGGGCCGGGGGTAACCTGCCTTTTTTCGTAGCAGGAGAAGAGACATGTTCACCGGCATAGTGCAGGGGACCGCCGAACTGGTGGCCATCAAAGCGCTTCCCAACTTTCGCACCCATGTGATCCGCATGCCAAGCCTGGCCTGGGGCGAGGGATTGGCGTTGGGGGCCTCCGTGGCCCATAACGGCTGCTGCCTGACAGTCACCCGGGTGGAAGGCGATCTGGTCAGCTTCGATCTGATCCAGGAAACCCTGCGCCTGACCAACCTTGGCACGCTGCAAGCGGGGGACAAGGTCAACGTGGAGCGGGCTGCCCGCTTTGGTGACGAGATCGGCGGTCATACCATGTCTGGTCATATCATGGGCACGGCGGAAGTGATCTCGGTCATCGACACCCCCAACAATCGTCAGGTGTGGTATCGCCTTGCCCCCACGCTCATGAAGTATGTGTTGACCAAAGGCTACATCGGCATCGACGGCATCAGTCTGACAGTGGGTGAAGTGCGAGAGAGTGAATTTTGCGTCAACCTGATCCCGGAGACCCTGGCTCGCACCAATCTGGGCTGGGTCAAGGCGGGCTGGCACACCAATATCGAGATCGATCCCCAGACCCAGGCCATTGTCGATACGGTGGAGCGGGTACTGGCTGCGCGCCAGTTGGGTTGATCTGGGCGAAAGTTTCCGACATGCCATGGAAAAGGGCCTGCATTGCAGGCCCTTTTGATCGCTCGAATTTTGATGACTCGCAATCAGAACATCTGCTCGTCGTCTGCATCCACAAACAGTTGCAGGCAGTCACGGGCTTCGTCCAGATGCAGCCGCAGGTGGATGGGGTTGCAACAGGCCATGCAATCTTCGTAGAACTCCTGATCCCCCTGGCTGGCATCCAGCTCGACCCGGGTATGATGGCCACAGTGGGGGCAGACGATACGCTTGCTGGTGTACTCGATCATGGTGACCTCCTCGGGCCCTCGGGCCGCCTATCTTCCCTGATTCTAGTTGGCCGGGAGGGAGTTAACCGCGAGCAAGCGCACGTTTATGACAGTGGTCAGGGGGAGACGGCGATCTGGTCCCTTTAGTGCCCTCGCTGTCTGCGGGAGCCTATGCCACCCAGCTGGCCAGCGTGGCGGCATTCAACTCACCGAGGGATCTGAGCTGGTGATCGGCAATGGCCAGACGGGGATCGCCGACCAATGCCGGGTCCGGTACTATGAGCGCTCTCATGGAGGCCGCCTTGGCCGCCAGCAGGCCGGTGAAGCTGTCTTCAATGGCCAGACAGTGTACCGGTTCTACCCCGAGTTTTTCCGCCGCGTGTATGTAAACGTCCGGATGCGGTTTGCCGAAGCGCTCCACCTCGGCGGAGTGCACCGCCAGAAAGCGATCACGGATACCGAGCTTGCCGAGCACCGCCTCGACCATGGTGAAGGGCGAGGAGGTCGCCAGCCCAATCTTGAGCCCTTGTGCCTCCATCAATGCCAGCGCCTCCAGCACTCCCTCCTTGGGTTGGCCTTCATTCAGGATCAGGGCAATGACCTGATCCAGGATGCGTTGCATCACCTCTTCCTGGCTGGGGCCCACCCAGGGGCGCAGCCGATACCAGTGCGCCACCAGCTGGTCGATGCGCACGCCTATGGTGGAGTTGCAATCCTCCTCGCTGTGGGGATGACCCAGCCCGGAGAACACGGCCATCTGGGCCCGTTGCCAAAAGGGTTCCGAGTCGATCAGAACACCATCCATATCGAAGATCACGGCAGCTAACATCTTGTACTCCTGACAAATTTGAAGGGGGATTATAAGCCTGACGGGCAAATGCAAAAGGGGCATTGCCATGCCCCTTGCGCCTGATCACGTCAGCAACCGGTTTTGGTCAACAAATCACCTCGACCCGGGCGGCGACCGCCTTGGCTTTTTCCACCGCCTCTTCACACTGCTGCCCACGGGCCAGGGCGACCCCGAGCCGGCGGCGGCCGGCGATCTCGGGCTTGCCGAACAACCGCAGCTGGGCGCCCGATACCAAGGCCAGCGCCTCCCCAATGCCCTGATAGCGGATGTCCTGACTGTGACCATCCCGCAGCACCACGGCCGAGGCGCTTGGCCCGTACTGGGTGATGGTGCCGATGGGCAGCCCCAGGATGGCGCGCACATGGAGAGCAAATTCGGAGAGATCCTGAGAGATCAGGGTCACCATGCCGGTATCGTGGGGGCGGGGGGAGACTTCGCTGAACCACACCTCGTCACCCCTGATGAAGAGCTCGACCCCGAACAGGCCATAACCGCCAAGCGCCCCGACCACCTTGGCGGCGACCTCCTTGGAGCGGGCCAGCGCCAGGGTGCTCATCGCCTGTGGCTGCCAGGATTCGCGGTAGTCGCCATCTTCCTGGCGGTGGCCTATGGGGTCGCAAAAATGAATGCCATCGACGGCCCGCACCGTGAGCAGGGTGATCTCGTACTCGAAGGGGACGAATCCTTCAACAATCACCTTGCCGCGACCGGCACGGCCACCCTCCTGGGCGTAGGTCCAGCTCTCGTCCAGTTTGGCGAGATCCCGCAGCAGGCTCTGCCCCTTGCCCGACGAGCTCATCACGGGTTTTACCACGCAGGGCAGGCCGATGGCTTCGACGGCGGCGATGAACTCCTCCTTGCTCTGGGCAAAACGGTAGGGGGAGGTGGGCAGACCCAACTCTTCGGCGGCGAGGCGGCGGATCCCTTCCCGATTCATGGTGAGCTGGGTGGCGCGGGCGTTCGGCACCACCTTGACCCCCTCTTGCTCAAGCTGTGCCAGGGTATCGGTGGCGATGGCCTCGATTTCAGGAATGATGAGATCGGGTTTGACCAGGGCCACCAGGGCGCGCAGGGCATTGCCATCGAGCATGTCCAGCACGTGGGCTTTGTGTGCCACCTGCATGGCGGGGGCATTGGGGTAACGGTCGGCGGCGATCACCTCGATCCCGAACCGTTGCAACTCGATGGCGACTTCCTTGCCGAGTTCTCCCGAGCCAAGCAGCAGGGCGCGGGTGGCGCTGGGGCGGGTGGCGGTTCCAAACATACGATCTCTCCTGATGTCGATGGTCACAATGTCTCTGTCGCTATTGGCAGCAATAGCAGGCAAAAAAAGAGGCACGCATGGCGTACCTCAGGAAACAGATTGATGGGCGCGCTGCTCCAGATGGGTAAGCAGCGTGATGGCGCCAATGATGATGGCAGCGCCGAGCCACAATCGGCCGGGGGGCGCCCAGCCAAACACCAGCCAGCCGGCAAGCACGTTCATGGGCAGCTTGGCAAAATCAAAGGGTTGCACGAACGAAGCCTCGGCCACGCTGTAGGCGCGGGCGATGGACATCTGGGCCAGTGCCGACAGTACCCCTGACACCGCCACCAGCAGCCACTGGGTTTCGCTCGGCCACTGCCACTCCGGCAGGGCCAGCATGGCATTGAAGGGGGTGCTGAAGATGAGCAGGTAGACCACTATGGTGTGGGATGACTCGCTTGCCGCCTGATAGCGCACCAGCAGGGAGTAACCGGCCCAGAACAGGGCGGCCGCCACCGGCAGCAGGGAGGCACAGCTGAAATCATCGGTCCAGGGGGCCAGGATCACCATGGCGCCGACAAAGCCCGCCAGGGTTGCCAGAATACGGGCCCGGCTCACCTGCTCCTTGAGCAGCAGGGCAGAACCCAGGGTCGCGAACAAAGGGGAGGTCATCAAGAGCGCTATCCCCTGCCAGATGGGCACGGGCACCGCCAGCGCCCACAGCCAGAACTGGATGCCGACCACGGCCAGGGCGACTCGCAGCAGGTGCAGACGCAATTGGTTGGTCATCAGGGATTGACGCAGGCCGTGTCGCACCAGCCAGGGCAGCAGACACACCAGGGCGATCAGGTATTGATGAAAGGCAACCTGGGTCGAGGGGAGGCCGAGCTTGAAGCTGACATATTGGCTCAGACTGTTGACGGCGGCAAAGCAGAGGCCTGCCACCATCATCCAGACTGCACCGGCAAAAGGAGAGTGCCTGCGCGAGGGTACCATGGGATCCGGGTCGCTGGAAAAAAGTGCGGCGGATCATAACGGCAATCGTTTGTTCTGCCAAGCATTGAGCGGTTGGCCATGGGGCCGTTGGCGATAGAATGAACTAAGTTCAAAATTTTTGAATAAGTTGAGCATCTATTTTCGCTATCCGCAGAGAAGCTCAATGTTTAGAGTGACCTCCATCGACAGCCAAGCTGTTCAACCGACAACCAAATGGAGTTTCACCATGGCCAATATCCTAGTACTCAAGTCCAGCATCCTGGGCCAATATTCCCAATCCAACGCCCTGATCGACGGCTTCCTGGCTGACCACCAGTCCGACACAGTCACGGTGCGTGATCTGGCGACCCTGAACCTGCCGGTGCTGGACGGCGAGCTGGCCTCGGGTCTGCGCGGTGGTGACAACCTGAACGAACGTCAGCTGGCCGTCATGGCACAATCCGACGAGCTGATCGCCGAACTCAAAGGAAGCGATTTGGTGGTGATTGCTGCCCCCATGTACAACTTCAGTATTCCGACCCAGCTGAAAAACTGGATTGACCTGATTGCCCGTGCCGGCGTGACCTTCCGTTACACAGAGACAGGTCCGGTCGGTCTGGTGGAAAACACCCGCGCCCTGGTGATCAGCCCCCGTGGCGGCATGCACGTCGGCAGCGCCACCGATCTGGTGACTCCCTACATGCGTACCGTGCTGGGTTTCATCGGCATCAAGGACGTGGACTTCATCTACGCCGAAGGCATGGGCATGGGTCCGGATGCGCAAGCCAAAGGCATTGAGCAGGCCAAAGGACAGCTGGAAACCCTGGCACTCTGATCAAGAGACTGGCCATGGCGTACCAAACAAAACAACGCAGCCCTTGGGCTGCGTTGTTGTTTCTATGCAGGCAGAGCTGCAGTGGCCAGTCGTGGCGGGTCAATCCTGAATGAAGTGACGACAGCCGCTGCCCACCATCAGGCACACGGCAACCAGAGAGCCCAGCAACAAGGTGCTGAGCCACTGCTCGGCGCTGTCAGGCAGGCTGGGGGAAAACAAACTGATCATGAGAATGGCGCAGAGGGTGATCAGGGTGGTCTGTCGGGTCAGGATCATCATGGGTCGTCCTTGGCTGGCGTGTCACGGGTCAGAGACTAACCGCCGTGTATGACAGCTTGATGTATCCATACATGTCGCTGGGTGTCATTCCACGGTGTCATCATCACCATATCAGCTTTTGGCGCCGGGGCCAGTGCCGTTGGCCGGGTTGTGATCAGGATCCCTATCTGAACTGTTTCTGATCCGGCAGGTAGTGGAAATCGCCGCTGGCGAGTCTGGTGACCAGGGCCTCCTTGTCGAGATCTTGTGCCTTGCAGAGATCGTCCAGATCATCAAAACGATCACGCAACTGCATATTGACCAGGCTCAGCAGCATGTTGACATCCATGGTGGCGAAATTGTTCAGGTTCATGACTTGTGCTCGCTATCCAGCAGGTGCAGTTGTTCGATGGCGTCGCTGACACTTTGCAGGTGCAGACGAATGGACTGACGCGCCTCGGCAGGCAGGTAATCGGTGAGGGTATGCTGCCAGCTGCCTGCTTCGGTCTTGAGCTGCTGGAACAGGGTGAGCCCGGCATGGGTGAGAGAGACCAGGCTGACCCGCTTGTCCTGTTCGCTGCTCTCGGTAAACAGTATCCCCTTCTCCACCAGTCGGTGGATTTCGCGGGAGATCCGCACCTTGTCCATCCCGCTCGCCTCCACCAGCTCTTTCTGGCTGATGGGGTAGTTGGGGCCGAGCACCATCATGAGGCGCCATTGGGGCACCGTCAGCTGATAACGCTGCTGGTAAAACTGCTCAAAGGTATCGCGCACCATCTCGGCGGCGTGAACCAGCTGATAGGGGGGGTAGTGCGCAAGCAGCTCTATGATCTTTGACATATGACATCCTGCTGTGACGGCTGCATCGAGTGCAGTTTCTCTTGATACTTTGACCTTGATGATACGTAACACAAGGGCGTTTGTCTGAACATGCACCAGAGAAATGTGCGGTTGCGCACGTCATACGCCGCAACCGGGTCTGTTCGAAGCTGATTTATACGACTGGTTGCTCAGCCTTTACGCAACCAGATCAAGGCGTTGTGCTTGAGCCAGGCCTCACGGCTCTGCAGTGTGTAGAGCGCTGCTTCATCGCGACTACCCGCCTGCCAGCTCTGGGGCTCCTGTTTGGGCAGCTTGCGCTGGCCCAGCAGACAGGCCGGGATATGGGCATTGGCCTTGATGGCGGCGTCCAGCTGCTGCTGAGCCGCCTCGGGGCCGTCACAGGCAAATACCATCAAGGCCCTGTTGTAAAGCAGCCAGCTGGAAGCCTCGTCGAAGCGCACCAGCAAGGCGCGCAGGGCGGCCCAATCCCCTTGCAGGGCATAGAGGCTGGAGAGGGGATAACGGCAACCCAACTCATCTGCGATACACAGGTCGAGCAGCGCCAGATATTCCTGGCGAGCCTGCTCCAGCTGGCCGAGACGCAGCAGGCAATCGGCCCTGCCGGCCCTGGCGGCGAGCAGCGGGCGTGCCTCGTGGGCACTCCAGCCGTGGCCAGCCATCTGCTGCCAGAAAGCGGCATCGAACAGCGGCTCGGCATCGTCAATCACTTTGTCAAACCAGCCGAGGCGAGCCTGGGGGTCGCGGCAGGCATCGGCCAGCTCGAACCACTGCTGCCACTGCTCGGCCTGCTCGCTATCGAGGGCTGCCTGAGTGCCGGGCACTCCCTGATACTCATCCAGCTGCAGCAGCTGGTTGAGCGCAGTCTTCATGTTCTGACGTTGACGTTTGCAAAATTCCATAAAGGGCAGCTCACTGCCGGCGGCCGCGTGCAGCATCTGGGCCATGGGCTTGTCGCGAAACAGGCTGAGTTCGGCGGCCAGACTGAAACGGTACTGGGTGGTGGGATCGTTCAGATCCTTGGGCTTGGGCCAGCTGGCAAATCCCTGACTGAAACCGTAGCACCACTGGCCGAGGGGGTGACTCTGCTCGAACACTTGCTCCGGGCTGTCGGTAGAGAGGCGGCACTGGCTTGGCAAGGCCAGCTGGGCCTCGTCGGCCTGAGCTTCCAGCTCGGCGATCAGATGGTGCAGCGCCTCTGCGCTCTTCTCATCCAGTTCGGCGTCATGTGGCAACAGACCGGCCAGCGGGGCCTGCCAGTCAGGGGCATCCGGCCCCACCAGACGGGCGCACAGAAAACCGTGCAGCGCCGGGTAGGTCATGTCCTGCCCACTGTGGGTCTGGATCCATTGATTGAGATGACGGGTACGAGTGGATGGATTCATCGACAGTTCCTCAGGATTTGAACAGCGGCGCAGTCTACCCAAAAGTGGGGGTATTTGCAGTAAAGCACCGGCCGAATGACGATTATATCGCCATAAACCGTGAAAACGGCCTCGAAAATCATGCGGGAGCAGGGCAAGGGGCTAGGCCCTGTTGCCGCTCTTGGGGTAACATGCGCGCCCATACGGGCAATGAAAAATTGACCATCCGGATAATGAAAGAAGAGATCAGCATGTTACAGATTGGCAAGATGAACACCCTCACCGTAATCGAGCTCGAAGACAGGGGCGCCTGGCTGGCGGCCGACGAATATGGCGAGCTGCTGCTGCCCAAGCGTCAGCTGCCGGAAGGGGTGGCTGAAGGTGACGGTGTGGAGGTCTTCCTCTATCTGGATGCCGACTGTGAGCCTGTGATCACCACCGACAAGCCGTTTGCCATGGTGGGCGACATAGTCGGTCTCAAGGTGGTCAATGCCAACAAGATCGGTGCCTTCCTCGACTGGGGCATGAAAAAAGATCTGTTTGTGCCGACCCGTGAGCAGAACAAGCCGATGCAGGTGGGCCACGTCTATCTGGTGCATCTGATGCTCGACAACGAAGGCCGCATGGTAGGCACCAGCCGGCTGGAGCGGTTCCTGCGCACCGATAACCCCCCCTTCAAGGCTGGTGACGAGGTAACAGCACTGCCGGGTGAGCACACGCCGCTTGGCATCAAGGCGATCGTCAACGGTGAATATTCCGGCATGCTGTTCAAGAACGAGGTATTTGGCCGGGTGATGACGGGTCGACCGCTGACCGCCTGGGTCAAGCAGGTACGTGACGACGGCAAGCTGGACTTGACCCTGCAAAAGCCGGGCATGGATCGGATGGACGATGCCGGTGGCCGGATCCTGACCCGGCTGATGAAGCAGGGTGGCAGTCTGGCTGTCGGTGACAAGAGCGAACCCGAGCTCATCTACAAGCTGTTCAACATGAGCAAGGGCACCTTCAAGAAGGCCATCGGCGGCCTCTACAAGCAGGGCAAAATCGTCATCGAAGACAACTGCATCACCCTGGTTGCCACAGATACCGACTCGGCAGTGGACAGCGAGTAAGTGCCGAGCCCCTGTATCGGCCACTGTCAGGCCAAGGACGGGCTCTGCCTCGGCTGTGGCCGTACCCTGACCGAGATTGGTCACTGGTCGGCCATGGAGAGCGACGCCCAGCTGGCCGTGATGGCAGAGCTGGACGGCTCGAAAAGCACCCATACGTGCCCTGGCTGTGGCGAGCCGGCATTTTGCGCCGTGTCGGCCGGTGCAACGATCGCACAGTGCTGGTGCAGCCAGTTGCCTGCTCTGCCCATGAGCGAGGCCAGCGCCTGCTGGTGTCGCCGCTGTCTGGCCAAGGCCATTGCAGCGCAGCCCTGAGCGGGGCATACCAGAAAAGAGAAAGGCGCCGAGGGCGCCTTTTTTTATGCCTGTTGCTGGCGGTGCCAGCGCACATGGACATCGTGCTCGTTAAGAAAGCGGGGCAGCAGGAAGGTGGCGTAGATCACCTCAAACTCATCCTGATGGTCCAGCAAGCCAACCCACACCTCTACCCAGGACTTCATGTCGACCGGTACACCGAGTTCGGTTGACCAGTCTCCATTGGGCAGGGTCGCCTCGACGGCGCCACGCTGTTCGAACTCCAGTGTGATGTCGACGATTTGTTCGGGGGCCAGCATGTCTGCGGCCTGCTCAAGAAACTGATCATAGGCCCATTCGACCAGCTGATCCGGGGTACGTTGTTCCATGAAATCACTCCAGATACATCGAGGTTCGCTACTGTAGCAAGTATTGGCGGTGGCGGCCAGACCGGTGCGGATACCGATCCGCCACCTGTCCAACGGCGCGGGTAGAAGGTATGGTTGAAGGGGGATCCACTGGAGGGGTGTCATGAAGCGACGAGTGCGGCGACAGCAGATCAAGCGACGACGGGAGGCCTGGTGGTGGCACTATCTGCCGCTGCACCAGAGCACGGTGGGCGGTCATCTGGGCCCGCCGGCAGAGACATTGCCTGCTGACCCCGATCCCTGATAGATGACTCTGATGCGCTCAGGGGCGATCTATGGCTATCCGAGCATGCTCTGTGCCCGATCCTCAATCGTCCTTGTATACCTTGTTGAGGGTAGCCTGGCCAAGTTGACCCATCTGGCGACGGATCCAGGCAGAGCGTTGCTGAACATAGGGGGAGGGAGGTTGGACCCGATAGCGCCAGGGATTGGGCAGGGCGGCAGCCAGCAGAGAAGCCTCGTAACGAGTCAAGCGGGCGGCCGATTTGCCAAAATAGTGCTTGGCGGCGGCCTCGGCGCCATAGATGCCGGGGCCGAACTCCACGATATTGAGATAGACCTCGAGGATACGGGATTTGTCCCAGCCCAGCTCCATCAGCAGGGTAAACCAGGCCTCGATCCCCTTGCGCAGGAAGCTGCGATCGCTCCACATGAAGAGATTCTTGGCTGTCTGCTGGCTCAGCGTGCTGGCGCCACGTACCCGCTTGCTGCGCTGGTTGTGCTTGAGTGCCGAGCTGATGGCATCCATGTCAAAGCCGCTATGGTCGGCAAAGCGCTGATCCTCTGCGGCGATCACCGCCAGTTGCAGTTCCCGCGAAATACGATCTATGGGCACCCAGTCATGCTTGACCACGGCTATCTTGGCGGGCGGAAACAGGGCCCGTTCGATGCGCCAGGTCCACATGGGGGGATCGATGAAGCGCAGCAGCACCACCGAGACGATGGAGCCGAGCAGGACTGCCACCAGCAGCTTGCCGAGCCAGCTCAGCATGCGCCGTCCCAGAGCCGGACGTACCGGCTCGGGAGCATAATAGCGGGGACGCAGATCATCGGGATCCGGAATTATTGGGGCAACCATTCGATGTGGCAGAACTTCTCGTCAACACGGCGGGAGAGCAGCATGCGGGCAAACAGGTGCTCATATTCTTGTTCGGCATTACCAAGCCCGATCCAGATCTCGGCATACTCGGTATCGCTTACGGCAAATCCCACGTCCGCTTCCCAGTCATCGGCCGGATCGGTTTCCGCCAGCAGGCCGCGACTGTTGAACTCCCGGTTGAAGACGGCAATCTCCTGCTCCGGCAAGTTGTCGGAGGCCAGCTCCATGAAAAGTTCGAGTGCGGTGTCGAGCAGTTCCTCGACGCTGTGCATTTCATCGTTCAAAGACATAGATCGTCCGTTCCAGATAATAAAAATGAGACGCCCCGTCGGCGAAGCCGAACAGTGGCGCGCGGTATTCTAGCTGGCCCCCTCTTCCTTGGCGAGATCAGGCGTGTGACCCGCCCTATTTGCGGCAATAAAAAACCGGATCCTGGTACAGGATCCGGTCTTCATTGGGGGAAGGGGTCACGCATGGGGCGTCAGCTCATCCCTTTTTGTCATCGGCGAAGGTGATGTTGAGCTCCAGCACAGACAGCTCATCACTCTTCTTGTCCAGCTGGACCGTGATCTTGTCAGGGTCGATCTGCACATACTTGCGGATCACATCCAGCAGGTCCTGCTTGAGCTGGGGCAGGTAATCCGGCCCCCCTCTGGATGAACGCTCGTGCGCGACTATGATCTGCAACCGCTCTTTGGCCAGTTGTGCGGTGTTTTGTTTCTTGTTGGAACGAAAATAATCCAATAATGACATGTTTAACTCCCGAACAGTCGGCTAAAGAAGCCCTTCTTTTCTTCTTCCAGAAAACGAAAATCCTTGGTGTCGCCCAACAGGCGGGCAACGGCATCCTCATAGGCCTGACCGGCATCGGACTCCTTGTCCAGAATGACCGGCTCCCCAGAGTTGGAGGCGCGCAGCACAGCCTGGGACTCCGGGATCACCCCGAGCAGCTTGATGGCCAGGATATCCTGTACATCCTGTACGCTCAGCATGTCGCCACGGTTGACGCGGGTCGGGCAGTAGCGGGTGAGCAGCAGGTGTTCCTTGATTGGGTCTTCGCCGCGCTCGGCACGACGGGACTTGGAGGCCAGAATGCCAAGGATGCGATCCGAGTCACGCACGGAAGAGACTTCCGGGTTGGTGGTGACGATGGCCTCGTCGGCGAAGTAGAGCGCCATCAGGGCACCCGCTTCGATCCCGGCTGGTGAGTCGCAGACGATGTAATCAAACTTCATTTCCGCCAGCTGATCCAGGATCTTCTCAACCCCTTCATGGGTCAGGGCGTCCTTGTCCCGGGTCTGGGACGCGGGCAGGATGAACAGATTTTCGCAGCGTTTGTCCTTGATGAGGGCCTGATTGAGGTTGGCCTCACCGTTGATCACATTGACGAAGTCATACACCACGCGCCGCTCGCAGCCCATGATGAGATCCAGGTTTCTCAGACCGATGTCAAAATCGATGACCACAGTCTTGTGGCCACGCTGAGCCAAACCTGTACTCAGGGCCGCGCTGGTTGTGGTCTTGCCAACGCCACCTTTACCCGATGTAACGACTATGATTCGCGCCATTCTCGCTTCCTTGTAACTCTATTTGATATGGTCTATTCGGAGTTGTTCGTTATCCAGCCGGACATGCACCGGCTGTTGTATCAGGCCTGCCGGCAGTGCATCGCTCAGTTGGAACGTGCCTGCGATGGATAGCAGCTCGGCCTGCAATTGCTGGCAATAGATCCGTGCCTGGGTGTTGCCCTTGGCACCGGCAATGGCCCTGCCACGCAGGGCGCCATAAATATGTATGCTGTCGTCGGCGATGACTTCGGCCCCCTGGCTCACCGAGCCCAGTATCACCAGCGAGGTGCCGGCGGCGTAGAGTTGTTGGCCGGAACGCACGGGGCCCACGTGCACCTTGCTCGGCACCAGAGGCGCCGGCGCGGCCTTCACCTCGGCCACCGGAGACGGGGTGGGTTCCGGCAGTGGCAGCGGCTCGACCTTGCGGCTCTTGCCAGAGGCCATTACCGCCAGCCCCGCGGCCTTGGCTGCCGTCTTCATCGCCTCATCCCTGGCGCCCGTGATCCCGACCAGCACGAAGTCCTCTGATTCGACCAGCCCTTTAAGCTGGTCAAAGTCGGGGATATCCGCGAGTCGTTCCACATTGATGACGAGGGGGGCACAATTAAAAAACTGAGGCGCCTGGGCGACTTTTGCCGCCAGTAACTGACGGATCCGCTCAGGCTTGCCATCGCTGATATGCAACACAGAAATAGTGAAGGTAGTCCCTTTCAATTCGTTATCGCGCTCAACCATGATCTTCCCCGAGACAGAGACGGTAATCCGTTATTGTTATTCAATTCCTGATGTTATAGTTTGCCACCATCAGAGGCAATAAACCCGTCGGATTATATCAACTTCCATGTTATGTGCAGTCTATAAAAGTCGTAAAAAAGCCGAGACCTATCTTTTTGTTGAAAGAAGAGAGGATTTCTCCCGCGTACCCGAGGTGCTGATGAGTACATTTGGTCGTCCCGAGCTGGTATTGATGACCAAGCTGGATCCAGCCAAGCCCCTGGGGATTGCCTCGACCAGCCGGGTCATGGAGGCGCTCGGCAGTCAGGGCTTCTACCTGCAGGTGCCACCGCCGCCCGAAAATCTGCTGGAACAGCACAAGGCACAATTAAAGGTCAGCCGCTGATGAAGGGTCAGCTGGCACTGTTATTACTGGGGGGACTGTTAAGTTCTCAGTTGCAGGCCAGCCCCGATTTTGAGCGTTACGTGATTGGCCTCAAACAGGAAGCACTGGCGGCCGGTATCAAGGCTGAGACAGTGGCGGCTGCGTTTGCCGATATTCGTGTCATCGAACCTGCCATCAAGCACGATAAAAACCAGCCGGAATTTAAAGTGACGCTGGACACTTATATTCCCCGTGCGGTCCCGCAGTGGAAAGTCAATCAGGCCAGGGCCCTATATCGTCAGCATTTGCCGCTGCTCACAAAAATAGGGGCAGAATATGACGTACAACCGCGCTTTATTGTCGCCTTGTGGGGCGTCGAAACCAATTTCGGTAAATTGACCGGTAAATTCCCGCTCATTTCTTCGCTGGCCACGCTGGCCTGGGATGGTCGACGTGAGGCCTTTTTCAAAGGGCAGCTGTTTGATGCCCTGCATATCATAGAGCAGGGACATGTGACCCCTGCGGCCTTCAAGGGCTCCTGGGCCGGTGCCATGGGGCAGGTGCAGTTCATGCCATCTTCCTTCCTCAAATACGCGGTGGATCAGGATGGTGACGGCAAGAAGGATTTGTGGGGCAATCTCGCGGATGTGTTTGGTTCGGCAGCCAATTATCTGCATCAGAATGGCTGGCACGGGGATGAAACCTGGGGCCGTCAGGTCAAGGTGCCCAAGATGCTGGATCCCGCCTTGCTCGGGCTGGAACAGTCCAGGCCGTTATCGGCATGGCAGGCACTGGGCGTGAGGCAGCTCGATGGCACAGCCTTGCCCCGCGCCGAGATGCAGGCTTCCCTGGTTCGCCCCGACGATGTGGAAGGGCGCGCCTATCTGGCTTATCCCAACTATCTGGTACTGCGCCACTGGAATCGCTCCCACTATTTCGTGGTGGCGGTGGGAACCCTGGCCGATCGTATCGTGGAGTAGCTGGCTCAGGTCTTGGCACTTCCTCTGATTGGGCATTTCATACGATAAACAAGGGATGCGATTGCAGAGTGAATAAATCGCAGCGGTAATCCAGATGGCCAGCGTCTCCAAATAGCAGGCAACAAAAAGGCGGGAATTCCCGCCTTTTTGTGTTTTTGGCAAACACTGCTTATTCACAGGCAACCTGCATCACCTTGATGGCCAGGCCACCACGGGAGGTTTCACGGTACTTGGAGTCCATGTCCTTGCCGGTGATGTACATGGTCTCGATGACCTTGTCCAATGACACGCGCGGCTTGGAGGTGCGACGCAGGGCCATGCGGGAGGCGTTGACCGCCTTCATGGCGGCGATGGCGTTGCGCTCGATGCAGGGGACTTGCACCTGACCGGCCACCGGATCACAGGTCAGACCCAGGTTGTGCTCCATGCCGATCTCGGCGGCTTCACACACCTGTTCCGGGCTGCCACCCATCAGTTCGGTCAGGCCGGCTGCGGCCATGGAGCAGGAGACCCCCACTTCACCCTGGCAGCCCACTTCGGCGCCGGAGATGGAGGCGTTCATCTTGTAGAGCATGCCAACGGCGGCGGAGGCCAGATAGAAGCGGGTGTATTCGTCACGGCCGACCGGCTGGATGAACTTGTCGTAGTAGGCCAGCACGGCCGGTATGATGCCCGCGGCGCCGTTGGTCGGCGCGGTCACCACGCGGCCACCGGCAGCGTTCTCTTCACTCACCGCCAGGGCAAACATGTTGACCCAGTCGACGATGCTCATCGGATCGTTGGAGAGATGTTCATTGGTAGTCAGCTGACGGTAGAGCGGGGCGGCACGACGGGGCACGCGCAGCGGGCCGGCCAGGATCCCTTCGGTACGGCAGCCGCGTTCGATCCCTTCACGCATGGTGGTCCAGATCTTGCCAAGTTTCTTGTAGATCTCTTCCGGGGTGTTGAAGCACTTCTCGTTTTCCAGCATCAGGGCGGAGATGGAGAGACCGGTCTGGCTGCAGTGGGCGAGCAGCTCTGCCGCACTCTTGAACGGATAGCTTACCGACATGTCGCCGCTGTCGGCCTTGCCGAAGTTCTCTTCGTCGACGATGAAACCGCCACCGATGGAGTAATAGGTCTTGCTATAGGTAGCCTCATCTTCGATGAAGGCGGTCAGCTTCATGCCGTTTTCGTGCAGCGGCAGCGCCTCGTCATGGAACACCATGGCGCCCTGCGGGAAGCTGACGGTGTGGCAGTGCAGGCCGATCGGCAGGCGGCCGGTCTGCTCTACGCGGGAGATGAATTCGGGGATGCCGTCGATGTCGACGTTCTCGGGCAGGTTGCCCGCCAGACCCATGATGATAGCGGTATCGGTGTGATGACCTTTGCCGGTCCAGGAGAGTGAGCCATAGACATCGACCTGGATCCGGGTGATGTCACGGATCTTGCCGCCAGCACGCAGTTCATCCACGAACTGTTTGGCAGCTTTCATCGGGCCGACAGTGTGGGAAGAGGAGGGGCCAACACCGATTTTGAAGATATCAAAAACGCTGATCATGTAACAATTACCTCAGGATAGAAGGGGGCGCCATGCCCACTCGCAGAAACGGGGTGATCCATGGGACGAGGGCGTCGTCGCCGAGGTCAATGAACCAGATAACCCTAGTGTAACGATTCAAAGCCTAAAAAAAGTTGAAATAGATCTATTTTTGTTGAATCAGAGACGCGAGTATAAAATTTATTTTGATGCTTATCCATTTTGTTAAGCACTTGGCAAACGTTTTGCAAAAAAATACCCGGCCAGGCCGGGTATTGCGGGAAAAAGTGGAGTCAATTGGCTGTTTTTAACATTCTGTAATGTTAACCGCCAGGCCGCCGCGGGCTGTCTCCTTGTACTTGGTCTTCATGTCGTTGCCGGTTTCCCACATGGTTTTGATCACCTTGTCCAGCGACACCTTGTGTTCACCTGTGCCACGCAGGGCGAGGCGGGCGGCATTGATGGCCTTGACTGCACCCATGGCGTTGCGTTCTATGCAGGGCACCTGCACCAGCCCTCCCACCGGATCGCAGGTGAGGCCCAGATTGTGTTCCATACCTATCTCGGCGGCGTTTTCGACGATGGCGGGGCTGCCGCCCAGGATCTCGGTCAGGGCACCGGCGGCCATGGAGCAGGCGACGCCCACTTCTCCCTGACAGCCCACTTCGGCTCCCGACAGCGAGGCGTTTTTCTTGTACAGGATGCCGATGGCGGCGGCGGTGAGGAAGTAACTCAGCAGCAGCTCGTCATCCACCTTGCGCACGAAACGGTCATAGTAATGCAGCACGGCCGGAATGATGCCTGCGGCGCCGTTGGTAGGGGCTGTGACCACACGGCCACCGGCGGCGTTCTCCTCATTGACGGCCAGCGCAAACAAGTCCACCCACTCGATCACCATCAGGGGATCCTTGTTGAAGTTGGTCTCGCAGTTGAGCTGGCGATGGAGGGCCGGGGCCCGGCGCTTCACTTTGAGGCCGCCCGGCAACACCCCTTCGCTGCGGCAGCCGCGTTCGACACAGGCCTGCATTGCCTGCCAGATCTTGCGCAGACCGGCTTTGATTTCCTCTTCGCTCCGAAATACCTTCTCGTTGGCCAGCATCAGACCCGAGATGGAGAGACCGCTCTCCTGGCAATGGGCCAGCAGCTGGGCGCCGCTCTCGAACGGGTAGGGGACGGGGTGGGCTGCATCGAAGCGGGCCGCCTCTTCCTTGGCGTTGGCAAAATGGCTCTCCTCTATGATGAAGCCACCGCCGATGGAGTAGTAGGTCTGCTCAAGCAGCAGGGCATTGCCTGCGAATGCGCGCAGCGTCATGCCGTTGGAGTGAGCGGCCAGGGTCTTGCGGCGATTGAAGATGATGGCACCGACCCGGGCGAACTGGCTCGGCTGCTCACCCGCCAGCAGCAAGGACTGGCTGCGATCCACTTCGCTCAGGAAGGCGGGAATGGCTTCGATATCCACCGATTCCGGTTCAAAGCCAGCCAACCCCAAAATGATGGCCTTGCCTGTGCCGTGACCCTTGCCGGTCTGGCCGAGAGATCCGTAGCACTCGACTTCTACCCGTTCTGTGCCAGACAGCAGACCCTGCTGCTTGAGCGCGTTAACAAAGGCGTAAGAGGCCCGCATCGGCCCCACCGTATGGGAAGAAGAAGGGCCGATCCCGATGGAAAACAGGTCGAAGACACTGATCATGACACCACTCCGATTATGGGTTTTGTCTAAACATTGTAAATTTTTTGTAGTCGATGGAAAGCGGGGAAGCTGAGGCGTGTGATGGCGGCATACAAATGAGTGGCTGGCAGCGGGCAAAGAAGGTTGGAATGAGCGCACTGGCATCAAAGAGAAGGAGCGAGACCCGGGCCCGCTCCTTTGCACTGTTCAGTCACTCATCTGCATTCGGTCACTCAGTCGAGAAATTCGCACAGATAGGCGGTGGGGGTTTTCACTTCCAGCTTGAAAGAAGAGTGGCCGGCCACCTCGAAGGATTGGCCCTGACTGTAGGTGTGCCATTCGTCCTCATCGGCCAGTTGTATGGTGAGAGCACCCTTGACCACAGTCATCCGCTCGGGGGCGGCAGTATTGAACTGGTAGTCACCGGCTTCCATCACACCAACGGTCGCTTTGTCACTTTTTTGCTCGAAACCGATGGATTTTACATTTCCGTCAAAATATTCGTTAACTTTCAGCATGTTTTCATCCCTGTATGCACGTTTGCCCAGCAAAAGTAGCACAATGTTTTGTCAGTTGTCATGAATAAAGCTGGAAAAATCGTCATGTTCCTTTTGAATCTTCACTTTGTCGCAAAGTTATCAATAAGTTCCGTTAACGATTTGTCGATTTAAAACAGCAGATAAATATGAGACAAAACGCGCGCTCAGGGGAATGAACAGGTGTTTTTCCCCTGTCTGGTTAATTGCACTGGGAAAGTGTGAATTTTTGCTAAATAAAGGAACATTCTGTGTTAACAAAAGGACTCATTAAGAACATTGGCTTCCAGGTTGTGGTTGCCATGGTGCTGGGCGCATTGGTGGGGGCGTTCATGGGTGAACAAGCCAGCATCTTTGCACCGCTTGGTACCCTCTTTATCCAGCTGATCAAGATGCTGGTGATCCCGCTGGTGGCAGTTGCCATCCTGTCGGGGGCCGCCAATCTGGGCGCCAGCCCGGCTGCGGGCAAGATAGGCGTTACCACCCTGGCTTTCTTCCTCGGCACGTCGGCACTGGCCGTGCTGCTGGCGCTGGTGATGGGGCAAGTCTTCAAACCCGGTGTCGGCGTCGAATTTGGCTCCATGGCCTCCATGTTCTCCGGCGACTACGCCGACAAGGGCGCCCTGCCGGATGCGGTATCTACCTTGCTTGGCATGATCCCGACTAACGTCTTCCAGTCATTGAACGAAGCCAACATACTGCAGATCCTGGTGTTCTGCATGTTCCTTGGCATCGCACTGGCCAAGCAGCCACGTGAGCGAGCCAAACCGCTGATAGATGGGCTCAACACCCTGGTGGACGCTTTCGTCTGGATGATCAACAAGGTGATGCTGATTGCACCGCTCGGTGTGTTCGGCCTGATGGCCGAGGCCATTGGGACCTACGGCTTCGACGTGTTGACTCTGGTGCTCAAGTTGTTCGTGGTCTATGTGGCTGCCATCCTGATCTTCGGGTTCGTGGTCTACCCGCTGCTGGTTGTGCTCTTCTCCAACACACCGGTGCGCAAGTACTTCTCCGCCATGAAGAAGCCGCAGATCGTGGCTTTCTCCACCGCTTCTTCCATGGCGACCCTGCCGGTGACGCTGCAGACCTGCGAAAAAGATCTCAAGGTGAGCAATGCCACCGCCTCTTTCGTACTGCCACTTGGCGCCACCATCAACATGAGTGGCAACGCCATCTATTACGGTCTGGTTGCCATCTTCTTTGCCCAGGTGTTCAACGTTGACCTCGGCGTGGGGGCCTGGGTGGCCATCATCCTTACCTCTACTCTGGGGGCGATTGGTCAGGCCGGTGTGCCGGGCCCGAGCTTCCTGGTGGTGGCCGTGTTGCTGGCTGCCGGTATCCCCATCGAGGGTCTGCCGCTGTTGTTCGCTCTGGATCGTCTGTTCGACATGATCCGTACCGCGCTGAACATCACAGGGGATGCGGCCTGCGCCGTCATCGTCGACCGTTACAGCCCGGATTACGACCCGGATCGCTGGTCAAAATAACAGCTACACAAACGAGTCAATGACAAAGGGGCCTGCCGGCCCCTTACTTTATGGTGTCTCCCCCGTGTTTCGCTGCAACTGGACCAGCGCCTGCTGGCAGCGCTGCTCGGCGGCGTCGAGCTCCAGCAACACCATCTTGATGTCTTCCAGCTGCTGTTGCAGCGTTTCCCGCTTGTCGGCCACCAGTCCCAGCATGGTTTGCAGCTGGGTACGGCTGCTCTTGTCTGCATCATAGAGATCAAACAGATCCCGGATATCCGCCAGGCTGAAGCCCAGCCGCTTGCCGCGCAGGGTCAGTTTGAGGCGCACCCTGTCCTGCTTGCTGTAAATCCGGGTTTGTCCCTGACGGGCAGGATTCAACAGTCCCTGATCTTCATAAAAACGAATACTTCGGGTCGTAACATCAAATTCACGGGCCAGTTCGCTGATGCTGTAGGTCCGTGAGTCATCCTTGGTTCGGTTCATGGCGCTATCTTGACTGTCATTTTGTTGTCAATGCAGGCTGGCACCTTACCCAAACGTCAACTGCCCCGCAAGTCTTGTTCCAGCAGCGGGAGCAGCATATGTTATGTCCATGTAACAAGGAGAGTGCTATTGATGGATATTGTGATTGTTGCGGCCAAGCGTACCCCCATGGGGGCCTTCCAGGGAGCCTTGGCCAACCTGACCGCCCCCGAGCTCGGCGCTTGCGGCATTGCTGCCGCCATGGCACAAGCCGGGCTCAAGGGGGAGCAGATCGATGAAGCCTACATGGGCAATGTGCTCAGTGCCGGGGTGGGGCAGGCGCCCGCCCGTCAGGCTGTGTTGAAGGCGGGTTTGCCGGAGAGTGTGCCATGCACCACTGTCAACAAGGTGTGTGGTTCCGGCATGAAGGCGGTGATGCTGGCGGCAGACAGCTTGCGTCTGGGTGACACCGACATAGTGATCGCCGGTGGCATGGAGAGCATGAGCCGGGCGCCTTACCTGCTCGACAAGGCGCGCAGCGGTTTTCGCATGGGGCATCAGAGCGTGCTGGATCATATGTTTCTCGACGGCTTGCAGGATGCTTACGAAGGCCAGTTGATGGGGCATTATGCCCAGTTGAGTGCGGATCGCGCCGGTCTGGCCCGCTCCGACATGGACGCTTTTGCCATCGCTTCCCTGACGCGTGCGCTGGCTGCCCAGCAGAGCGGTGCTTTCAAGGCCGAGCTGGCCCGGGTTACTGTCGGTGACACCCTGCTGCTCGCCGAGGATGAGCAGCCTGCCAAGGCCAGGCCCGACAAGATCCCCCATCTGAAACCGGCATTCAGCAAGCAGGGCACCATAACGGCTGCCAATGCCAGCTCCATCTCGGACGGAGCGGCGGCGCTCATCCTGATGCGAGCCGAGACGGCGGCGCAGCTGGGCCTGCCTGTGCTGGCCCATCTGGTGGGTTATCAAAGTCATGCCGCTGCGCCCGCCGAGTTTACCAATGCGCCCATCGGCGCCATCAATGCCTTGCTATCCAAGATCGACTGGCGGGCGGAAGAGGTCGATCTATTCGAGATCAATGAGGCGTTTGCCATGGTCAGCATGCTGGCCATGGCGGGTTGCAACCTGCCTCATGACAAGGTGAACGTGAACGGCGGGGCCTGCGCACTGGGGCATCCACTGGGGGCGAGTGGTGCCCGTATTCTGGTTACGCTCATTCATGCACTGCATGCGCGCAGTCTGAAACGGGGTGTGGCAAGCCTGTGTATCGGTGGAGGGGAGGCGACTGCCGTCGCCATCGAGTTGAGTTAATCTGTTTCCGCCATGGCTTGGAATTGCTGATTGACCCAGGCGGTGGCGGCCAGATAGAGCTGGCTGACCTTCTCTTCATTGAGCCCGAGTCGGGCCGTTCTGGCGGTAATGCGCTGCCAGTTCGCACTCTCATAATCTTCACAAAACGAGAGATAGAAACCCAGGTTGCCCTTGCGTTCCAGCAGGGCGACCCGGATCTCCTCGATCAGGGGGATAGTGCCGAGCAGCCTGTCCATCGGCTGCTCCATCAAGACATCCAGCAAAGAGAACAGACCCGTGATAAAGGCTTGCTGCGCCTCCTGGGTGGGGGCATGGGTGTGCGCCAGCAGCTCGCAAAAGCGGGCCCGGATCATGGACATCTGATAGAGCTCGGCACTCTTGCCATGGCCCGCGCTGGTGGCTGCGACCAGGGTCACGAAGCGCTTGAGCTGGGTGTGACCCAGATAAACGGCCGCCTGGCGAAACGAGGAGATGGGGTTGGCGTGGCTCTTCAGGTGATTGACGTAACGCAACAGCTTGAGGGATAGCGAGATATCCTGACTCAGCAGCTGTTCGATACGATTGAGATCCGGCTCCTCCTGGTTGACTACATTGAGCAGTTGCATCACCACCACCTGGGCGGGCTGCATTGTGGTCTGCCTCACCATCTCGGGTCGGCTGAAGAAGAACCCCTGGAACAGATCGATACCGAGCCGCTTCACTCGTTCAAACTCCGCCTTGTCTTCGACTTTTTCCGCCAGATAAGTGAGCTTGAGATGCTGGTGTTGCTGGATGAACACCTTGATCCGCAACAGCGAGGTGGCGCGCAGATCGAACTTGATGATGTGAATATAGGGCAGGAAGCGCTCCCATTCGTCCGACATGGTGAAGTCGTCCAGCGCCAGCTGATAACCAAGCTCATGCAACTGCTGCACTTTGGCCAACAAGGCATCGTCAGGATCTGCATCTTCCAGGATTTCGATGACGACCTTCTCTTGTGGCAGACATTCCGCCAGCCCTTCCAGCAGCAGGGAGTGGGGAAAGTTGATAAAGCAGGGGCGCCCGCCAAGCAACTGATCGATGTTCTGTTGCAAAAATTGCTCGACCACCAGTCTGGCGGTGGCCTGCTGGGAGGAGATCACCGGAAACACATTATCCAGACTGTCGCGAAACAGCAGCTCATAGGCATAGGTGTTCAATTCCCGATCCAGAATGGGCTGCCTTGCTACGTATGAATACATGCATCTCTCCAGCGTGAGTACTGGATTGATTTTATTGTGAAGATGAGCACTATGCCAGCGCGGCGGGACCGGAAACAGTCAATAACTGGCATAGTGCTTGAATGGAAGGGCCGGGGTTGGAAGAGCCGGGTTAGAAGAGATAGTTCAGCTGCAGGCCAGCCAGCCAGGCATCCCCTTCCGAGGTGCCCTGGAAGGTAGAGGTGGTTTGCGAGATCCCGGGCTTGAGCTCCATGGTCTCGGACACATCCACTTTCTTGCCGTCGATCAGCGTCAGGCCCAGATCCAGCGAGAGGTTGTGATCAAACTGATAGCCCACACCGGCGCTGTACCAGACCCGGTCCGAGTCAGGGATGGAGATGGTGCGGCGATCGGCCGGGACCGGGCTGCGATCATAGGCAATACCTGAGCGCAGTTGCCATTGTGGCGCCAGCTGATAGGTCAGGCCCAGCGCATAGCGCCAGCTGTCTTCCCAGTGCTCATCCTTGATGTGCATGATGCCGTGATTGTCGAGCTCGGATTCGAGCTGCACAAATTTGCTCCAGTTGGTCCAGTTGATGCTTGAGTGCAACGCCAGGGTCGGGGTCAACTGATGGAACAGAGCCAGCTCGGCCGTGGCGGGCAGGGGCAGATCCAGGCTGCCGGTGTCGGTAAACGCCTGACCATTTTGCTCGATGCCGATGGCATCGCCGGAGAGCGTCAGGGTCACATCATGCCGGTAGGAGAGACCCAGGCGAGTTGTTTCTGACAGCTCCAGCAAAGTGCCAAGGTGCCAGCCCATGGCCCAGCCATCCCCTTTCAGGTGTTTGGCTATTTTGTTGTTGGAAGGGAAGGTGCCACCCACTTCTCCCTCACCCTGAATGGCGGAAAGGCCGCCGCCGACAGACCACATCTGATTGATGCGATAGGCCAGCGAAGCACTCAAATCCAGGGTCTTGATGTCCGAGACATTGCCGAAGTGACCGGCATTGTAGTTATCCGGCATCTCGACGCCGAGGCCGTAGTAGGAGGTGGCTGCCAGCCCCAGTCGCCACTGCTCATTGAGCGGCACTATCAGATAAGCGTTCGGGACCCAGGCATCGCCAGCAATATCGTGGGCTGCTGCGTCCAGATTGACTGGGCCCATGGCGGTAGGCACTCGGGTGGTCCCCTCTATGTTGACGTCGGGGCGGACATAGATGAAACCACCAGAGAAAGCCACTGTATCGAAACGGGTCATGGCGGCCGCATTGCGGGAGAGCACGCTGGCGTTGTCAGCGATGGCTGCCTCGCCGGCGAAGGCGCGGCCCATGCCGGTAGCGGATTGTTCGGCCAGCTGGAAACCTGCTCCCTGGGCCTGGCTTGACAGTACCAGCAGGGCGACAAGAGATGGCTTCATGAAGGAGTGCATTGCGTTGTCCTTGAAAATGAACGCTGGGTTCAATCGGTCTTATGGTCGGGTGCAGGATTTTATATGGTATGACCAGTAAGGCAACGGGCTCAGCCCTGTAGGGTGTAAAACAAGATTAAATGCTGAGAAGTAGGGGGCTAATGGCTTGATAAAAAAGGAAATGTGAACAGGTGTTTGCTACAGCTGTACGCTGAAAACAGTATGTTGAATAAAAAAAGAGCGCCCGTAGGCGCTCTTTTGGTTCTGCAGATAATCAGAATTTCATGTTGAACTGAGCGGAGGCCAGCAAAGCAGTACCGCTAGAGGTACCCTTCCAGCGTACCGGATCGGAGTGGCTGGTAAGGCCTTCGTTCACGTCTACTTTCTTGCCATCCAGATAGGCCATGCCGAAATCGACACTCATGTCCTTGTCGATGTTGTAGGTGGCACCAGCGCTATACCAGACGCGGTCGGAGTCCGGAATGCTCAGGCTGCGATATTCAGCCTCAATCGCAGTCTTGTCATAGGCGAAACCGATGCGGGCTTCCCAGGACGGATTGATGTACCAGGTTCCACCCAGAGCGTAACGGGTGGAGTCCTTGAACTTCTCGTCTTTTTGCAGACAGACGCCGCCGGCGCAGGAGTTGCTGGTGGCCTTGAGCTCCTGGAAGGCGCTCCAGTCAGTCCAGTTGACGGAGTAGTGCACGGCGAACTGCGGATTCAGACGGTGGTAACCGGCGAACTCGGCCTGGGCCGGCAGATCCAGTTTCAGATTGCCATCAACGGTGTTGTAGCCTGAGCTCAAGCCCTTGAAGTCACCGTCAAAGCTCAAATCCACCTGGGAGCGATAGGTCAGAGCGAAACGATGATCCTCGTTTACCTCGTACATGGTGCCGACGTTCCAACCAAAGCCCCAAGTGTCGCCTTTCAGGTGCGCTATGGCGGTGTCGCTGTTGTGGACTATACCTGTCTTGGCAGTCAGGGCCGGGGCGAGGGCACCGGCATAACGGTTTAGCTCGGCCTTGGCGTAGACTGCGTTGATGCCGGCACCGACGCTGAAGTTTGAGTTGATGCGGTAGGCGATATTCGGGTTGATGTTGAAGGTCAGCAGCTCGGTATCACCGGCACCGGCACCGGCAGCGAAGTTCTTGGAGTACTCGGTCGCCAGACCGTAGTTGGAGAACATGCCGATGCCCCAGGCCCACTGATCGTTCAGCGGCTGGATAAAGTAGGTAGCAGGGACGAAGGCATCCGGTGCAATGTCAGACTGGCTGGCGCTGGCCATTTTAGCGGGGCCTGCATAGATATCACCTTCAACATCCACATCCGGTTTGATGTAAGTACCGGAAACGGAGAGTGCCATCTTGTCAAAACGGGTCATGGCTGCCGGGTTGCGTGACAACACGGCTGCGTTGTCGGCAATGGCGGCTTCCCCTGCATACGCACGACCCAGACCGGAGGCCGAGTGTTCGTTCAGCTGGAACGCGGCAGCGAAGGTTTGGGTACTGGCCAGGGTAACGGCGGCCGCGATCAGGCTTTTTTTGAAAAAGGCAGTTGTCATAGTGTTCTCTCTTGTGGGCAGATTTTCTGTCAGCATCAGGGCTTTTTTGCCACCGTATACGACAAGATCTGTTGTTATTTCAGCTTCTTCCCATTCAATTCTGGCGTGATTCTATGGATCTGGTAGGAGGTAAGAAATCAGACCAGTGACAGCAGAATACATAAAAGTGTCTATTGTGTTAATCATTTGTTTTAACTTGGCGTTTAAACAGTCTCTTTTGCCAGTTATTGAGTAAAAATTGAACGTTGATGCTGATCTGCATCACAAAAATAATTTTGGCTATTTGTGGTGATTGGGCGCTAATGGGTGAGGATTGTGGCGTTAAAGGAGAAGAACGAGCAGACAACCGGATTGTCTGCTCGTGTGACGGACGCTACGCAGCCTGAGTCAGGATCGCGTTAAACCCGGTTAAATCGACCAGTGCAAACGGGACTCCAGTTCCTGCGCCACCGGGTTCAGTGACTCCTGCATATCCCCGATCAACACCATGTTGGCTCCCTTGAGCGGCACTATCTCTCCCTTGAGCTGGCCATCATCGAAGTTAGGCTCAAGGGTCAGTGGCACATGCTTGGGTACCAGAAACAGGGTGACAGGCCCCATCTTGCCCTGGATCACCATGTGCAGCGCCGGCCCCTGGTAGAAAGCACAGTGATTGACATAGGTTACTTTCATGCCGTCCATGCCCATCAGGGTGGCGCCATATTTTTCCATCTTGGCGTTGATGGTACGCAGGCTCACCTTCTCATCCACATCCTTGATGAAGGGCTCCTCCCCATAGACGTGAGCCATGGCGACCTGACCGAGGGAAAGCTCACTCTGTGTTGTCAGTGGCCAGCTTAACCAGCGGGTACTCATGCCAAGCAGGAAGGCGACCGACGCGGCCATGGCCAGCATACGCCAGCTGGTGCGTGGGCGAGATGGCAGCGGGACAACCGTTTCTGGCTCTGCCTCCAGAGCCTGCCTGAGCAAAATACGCTCGGCCAACCCTGCCGGCACCTCGACTTCCATGGCCTGGTGCAGGTGGCGATCCAGCTGTTTCATCTCGTCCATGTGCTTGCGATTGGCAGGGGAAGCCTGCGCCGCCTCAAGAAACTCGGGAGTCTGTTCCAGTGGATGGGTGATGGCCCGACGGCGAAATTCCAGCTCATCCATGGGTATGTCCTCTTTGTTGTGTCTTTGACTCCATGGCCTCTTTGATCTGGTTGCGGGCCCGAAACAGGCGAGTCATGACGGTATTTTTGTTCAATCCCAGCTGCGTCGCTATCTCGTCGCCGCTGAATCCCCCCAGCACCTGCAGCAGCAAGGGTTCCTGATATTCGGCGGGCAGACGGGCGATATGGCGTCTAAGCCATTCGTGCTCCATCTCCTGCTCGCTGTGCAAGGCATCCGGATCGCTCTGGGGATGCTCGTCGAGATCGATGAGATCAAATTGCCTGCGCTCGAAACGACGGGCGTTCTCCCGCCGCAATATGGTGATGAGCCAGGCCTTGGCGGCTTTGTCATCGACCAGCGTATCAATGGCCTTCCAGGCGCGCAGGAAGGTCTCTTGCACCAGATCTTCCGCCACCTGGGGATCTCTGCACAGCCAGTAGGCGTAGCGGTAGATGTCCCCGTGCAGGGCATGCACCAGAGCCTCGTATTTGGTTTGTTTGTCTGCCATGCCTTCATAGACCGGAGAAGCCGTTGGATCCTTTCCGACCGTGGCACCTTTTTTTCTGAAAAAACCTAACGCCATCGCTGGGCTTCCTTTTAAATGGGGGATCCTGAGGGATCAGTGGCCTCGTCGGGCCAGCTGCCTGAGGCCATAGGCTATCGCAAATGTCTCATACGCGCACAGCGGGCCGGCGAGCCCTTGCCAACAAGCCAGGTTGTCAAGTGACGTCCCATGGGCGGTGAAACAGGCCCGTTCCAGCGTGGCAAGTCTGGCTGCCAGGTGGGGATCCTGGCGACAGGGCAGGGTGGTGAGGTGGGCATGACGCCGGTGCCAGCGCAGACCGGCCCACTTTAGCAGAGCCTGTCTGGCATGGTTTGCATCTGCGCGCTGCAGCGTTTGTTGCAAGCGGTAGAAGGCGTGCCAACGTGGCCACCCTTGCCAGAGTGCGCGCAGCAGCAGAGCCCAGATAACCCAGTAGAGGCTCTCATCACTGGGGCCAACAGGTCCGCGTTCTGCGGGCGTGGTCGCATCCATGTGCACCGATATGGCAGGTAGACGAGCATGTTCGATGCGCCCGTTTTGGGTGTTGAACCAGGGCACTTCTATGGCTGGCAGCAGATAGTCGCCAGGCTCGGTGGCAGTGAGGGCCTGACGCCACTGGCGCTCGAAACGAAGCGCCCCTTTGGCCAGAAAGCGCTCCTGTTGTTGCTCTCCGTCCGGCCTTGCCTGCATGCCAGCAGGCATATTCGCAGAGATCCCCGCCAGTTGGGACAAGGCTCGCGTGCCATCACCCCCTTCCATTATCAGCGTCAGCGTGCGGATCACCGGCTCGCCGGCCCTGGCGCCCGAAGCCGGACTCAGCTGCTGGCTCAGGGTCAGCTGGCTTGCCACGGGTTGCACCGGCGCCTTGTCAATCTTCACAAACAGGGTAGCGGCTCTGGCCGAGAGGGGGTCGCTGGTGCCGTTATCCTGCGGCAAACGGCCCTGAAAACGCGGCGAGGCCAGTGGGTGAAGTCCGGGGGCTCGGGCTTGCAACAGCCAGCTGCGGGTCAGCCGACCCGGTAATCCCGGTCCTGCCGGGGCTTGCCATTGATCATCCCCGAGTCGACGTATGGTAAAAGCGTCACTGTCGGGTTCGGTGAGATTGGGGGCTTCCATGTTGGCTGGCAGCCAGAGGCTGAGCTCATAGATGAAGGGCTGACCGGGATAGAGGGGCCCCTGATGCAACACCCTGGCCTGCAATTCGATGGGAGAGAGGGCTGCCTGGCTGGGTGCGGGTACAAGAGTCCCGGTCTGGCTGCGTTGTGGCAACGGCACCTCAGGGGTCTGTTCCGATCCCAGTGACAGTGCGGGAACAATATGGGGACCGGCATCCAGGGTATGCAGCGGGATCTGCCAGCGGGTCAGGCTGTGGACCGGCGTTGTGACCCGGCTGATGGTCACCTTGCCCACCGCGAACTGGCGCAGCAGGGGGGTGATGATGAGCTCGTTGCTCTGACGCTCCCCGTCCGCTTCTATGATAAGCAACCAGTCGCGGCTGTCGGCACCCGGCAGCAGCTCGGCCCGTGGCGGCGCTGCCAGCACTGGGTGTGCAAACAGCCAGAGCAGCAGCCAGCAAGGGAGCAAGAGGCGAAGAAGAGGCGCGCTCTTTACCAAGGCTCTTCTCCTTTGTACTCCTGGCCCCATTCTGTCTTGAGCAACTGACGGCGCTGAGCCTCTTTGCGCAGCCGCTGCTCCAGCAGCAACACTGGTGGCGAGGGAGGGAGCTGGCTGTCCGGCGAGGCAGCTTGCTCGGGAGCGTCTATGGGGTCGGGATCCTGCGCCTGTGGGGTCGCTTGCGGTGGCTGAGCCCGCAGCAGCGCAAGGTTGTAGCGTGCATCCTCGTGATTGGGCTCCTTCGCCAACGCAGCCAGATAGGCTTGCTCGGCAGCGACAAGGTTACCGAGTTGCACCAGTGCGTTGCCCCGGTTGTAGTGAGCAGTGGCACTGGTTGCACTCGCATAGGCGGCGGCGGCCTGGGCATAGTCGCCGGCTCTGTACCAGGCATTACCACGCCAGAGCGGATCCTTGAAGTCGCGTGCCGCAGCCAGATAGCGTCCCTGTTGATAGGCTTGCCAGGCCTGGCTCTCCTGCACGGATAAAGAGGTAGTGGGAGCGGCCTGCAAGGGCTGCGGGTTGAGGATCCCAAATCCTGCCCCCAGCAACAGCAGCCAGAGTGTGCCGACGCGGGCCAGCAGAGCCAGCGGCAGCAGGGGCAGCAACAACCAGGGGCCGAGATCCTGCGACTGATTGGCCGTCAGTGTCTGGGTCATGGGGAGCGGTGCAAAGCGTGGAAGCCCCGCCTGCAACCACTGCAACTGGCCATCCAGCTCACGGGCAAGCTGTTGCATGATCGTCACATCGGGGGCTGGCAGCTCGCGGCCGAGCGCTGCACCAAAGCCCTGCACCTCGCCAGAGACGGGGGGCAACCGGCTGGCCTTGCCGCCGCTGGCGAGCAATATATCCAGGCGTGGCGCTGCACCTTCATGGCAAAACAGCTCGTCCTGGCAGGGCCAGAGTGCACGGATCCGGTCAGCCTGTCTTGCCGAAAGGCCGTCGCTGATCAGCAGCAGTCGTGCACGCTGGCCTGGGGCTATCTGGCTGAGGGCCAGCGCCACGGCGCGCTCGGGGGCACTCCCCTGTTTGGGCATGATGGCCGGACGCAGGTCGGGCAACAGCAGCGCTATGGCCTGATGATCCCGGGTGGCAGGCATGGCGAGGTAGGCATCACCGGCAAACAGAATAAGGGCGATGGGGCGCCCCTCTTTGTTAGGGAGGGCCTCGGCCAGCATATCTTGCAGCAGCAGGCGCACCCGGGTTGCCCGGTCCGGCAGCAGATCGGTGGCCAGCATGGAGCGGGAGAGATCCAGCAACCAGATGTCGAGGGCGGGGGATGCAATGGACTGGCTCTGCTGGCATAGGGCGGGGCCACTCAAAGCCAGTATGACGGGCAGACAGGCCAGCCAGAGCCAGGGACGGGTACGGTGGTGTCCCGGCAGCAGGTAGGCCTGCATGGCGGGAGCGAGCAGAGGGGCCTGTTTGCGACGACGCCAGCCCTGCCACAACCAGGGCAAGAGGGCCAGCAGCCAGAGCGGGCGTAGCAGTATCAGCTCCATGATGGCCATCCGGGGCCATGGCGATCAATCATGGGTGTCTCCCCGTTGCAGTTGGGGGGGCAAACGCAGCAGGCGGGGCCAGTGCAGACGGTCGGGCCACATCAGCAACAGCCAGGCGAGTGCCAGGGGCCAGGGATAGAGCTCCCGGTTCGGCAGATAGCGGGTCCGGGCCGTGGCGGCAGGCTCTAGGGTATCCAGGGTCTGGTTGATGGCATCGAGATCGCCCTGGGTCCTGGCGCGGAAATAGCGGCCCTGACCCACCTTGGCCAGCTGTTGCAGCAGGGCCTCGTCCAGCTCTGCACTGGGGTCGCTTTGTGCCGGTTGCAGCGCGTCGACGAAGGTATCGGGGTCGGCACCCACCCCCAGGGTGTAGAGGGTCATGCCGCTGGCGGCAGCCCGCCGGGCCTCACTCAGGGGATCGGCGTTGCCCGCCGTGTTGCGGCCATCTGTGACCAGCAGCAGGGCGGTGGGGCGTTTGGGATCTGCATGCTGGCGAGCCAGCAGTATGGCTTCTCCCAGCGCAGTGGTGCGGCCAACCAGATCAAAATCGAGCTCACGGGTCAAGGTCAGCAGGGCCTTGGTCTCCTGGGTCAGGGGGGAGAGCAGGTAAGCGTGATCGGCGAACACAACAAGGGCGATGCGATCGCCGGGGCGCGTCTCGATCAGTCGGCTTATCTGCTGGCGTACCGCGCTGAGCCTGTCCCGCTGCTCCCCCTCATCCAGCATGTCCTGGGTGCGCATGCTGTCGGAAAGGTCTACCGCCAAAATGAGATCCCGGCTGCTCTGGTAAGTGACCAGGGGGGGCTCCTGCCATTGAGGACGGCACAGGGCCAGCACCAGGGCGCACCAGCACAGCGTCATCCGCCAGAGTGGCTGGCCGGCACGGGGCCGCAGCAGGGGAAAGCCGTCGTGCAGCAGCACTGTTCGGTTTTGCTTGTCAGCAGAGAGTGGCGGCAGGCCGAAGCGCACCAGCAATGGCAGCACCAACGCCAGCGCAAACCAGGGCCAGGCGAGGATCATGATGGCCTCCGGTCACGCAGGTGTCTGCGGCCCTGTTGCCAGCGGCTGACCAATGCGGCCATCCCGGATGGCAGCCAGATGCAGGCTCGCCCCCAACTCAGGTAGGCGCAGCGCAGTGCCTTGAGTTGCCTGGCGTTTGGCACCCCCTGGCCATAGAGCCATTGGGGCCACTGGAGGGCAAATTCACTGAAGCGGCAGCCCCCTTTGCTGTCCAGAAACGCGAGCCAGGCATCCCCTTGCAAGGTGCGCACCTCGGGCCAGCGGCGCAGGGCTGCCTCGCGCAGCACGGTTTGCAATCGGGGCACCAGATCCGGCGCCTCCCAGTCAATTTGTCGCTGCCAGCGGCGATAGTGTCCAAGGTTTTTCAGCGTCATGCCGATCAGTACGGCAATCAGAAGAGTGATCAGCAACCCCCACCAGCCCTGAATACGGGGATCTGATGCTGCGACCAGCATGGGGCCCGGGTGTATGTCACGCAGTTGCGCCGCCAGAGGAGAGAGGGGCGAGATTGTGGCCACGGCAGTGGATGCGCTGGCGAGCAACATACTTAAAACAGACGACATGCGCCCTCCTGCCACTGCTGTTGCAGCGACTGGCCGTTGTCGAGCCGGTAGAGGCGTTGTACCAGCGGCAGTAATTGTTGGTGGCACTGGCGGGCCAGACGTTCGGCAGCCAGTTGGTAGCGATGAGCAAAGCCAGGCTCAGTGGCATCGAGCCAGCCGTTCTGTCTGCCTGCCTGCACGGCGAGCCGTCCCTGGCTTGGCAGGCTCGCCTCCAGCGGATCCCGGATCTGCCAGCAATGGATGTCGTGGCGCCGCCCGAGCAGTTGCAACTGCTGACTGAGCGACTCATCGCAAGGTTGGTGGTCGGTGATCAGTGTCAATCTGGCGCCGTGAGGCAGGCTGAGTCGCGCCAGCGTCCGGGCCAGGGATTGGGATTGCAACGGCGTGCGATCCAGCCCCTCGTCATAGTGATGGCAAAGCGCTTCCAGCAAGGGCACCAGAGAGCCCCGCTGGGGGTGGATATGAAGCTCGGCGCCGTGGCAGAGCAGGGTATTGGCCTGTTTCTCTCCCTGCCACAGCAGGGCCGCGGCCAGCTCACAGCCCAGCCGGGCCTTGAGTTGCATCCGTGAGCCAAAGTACATGGCAGGGGAGAGATCAATCAGCAGCCAGTGGGCCTGATCTTGCTCCTCGCTGTAGAGTCGGGTGTAGGGGCGCCCCAGCCGGGCAGTGACCCGCCAGTCGATGTGGCGCACCTCATCCCCCGCCTGATAGGCGCGCAGCTCGCGAAAGGTGAGCCCCGGCATGCGGCCAAGCCTGCCCTGCTGGGCCGGTTGGACGCGAGCCCTCGGCCCCTGTCTCGCCCACAGCCTGATGGCCAGCAACTGGGCCAGGGTGAGGGCAATATCGGGGTGTGCGCGGGGCTCGTCCGGTCTGGTCATGGGCATGGGGTTGCTAGGGGCATGGTATCGCGTCCAGTAGCCGGGCTATCAGGGTGTCGTTATCGAGATTGTCGGCCAATGCCTGATAACTGGGAATGAGGCGGTGGCGCAGTATGGCGGGGGCCAATTGCTGTATGTCCTCCGGCAGCACGAAATCCCGTCCGGCGAGCCAGGCCTGGGCGCGGGCGGCGCGGGCCAGGCCTATGCTGGCCCTGGGACTGGCACCGACGGCAATGAAGGGTTCAAGCTCGGGGCACAGGCCGCTACCCGGGCGGGTGGCGCACACCAGTTGCACCAGATAGTGCTCGAGCCGCCCCTGCATCTGTACCTCTTGAACGCCGGTGCGGGCTGCCAGCAGATCGGCCTGACTCAGGGTCGCTGGCGGGGGGGCTAGTTGCTCGCCCCGGGCGTTGAGCTGCAAGATGGCGAGCTCCATGGCGGGGCTCGGGTAATCCACCATCAATTTAAGCAAGAAGCGGTCGAGCTGGGCCTCCGGCAACGGATAGGTCCCCTCCTGTTCGATGGGGTTCTGGGTCGCTGCGACCATGAACAGCGGCGGCAGGCGCCAGCTCTTCTTGCCTACCGTTATCTGGTGCTCGGCCATCGCCTCCAGCAACGCGGATTGCACCTTGGCGGGAGCCCGGTTGATTTCATCGGCCAGCACCAGGTGATTGAACAGGGGGCCGGGCTGGAACACGAAGCTGGCATCTTGCGGGTGAAACACCTCGCTGCCGGTGAGATCGGCAGGCAGCAGATCGGGGGTAAACTGGATACGGGCGAAGCGCCCCTCCACCGCACTGGCCAGTGCCTTGACGGCGCGGGTTTTGGCAAGGCCGGGCGCCCCCTCGATTAACACATGTCCTTCACATAGCAGGGCGATCAGTAGCCCCTCTATGAGGGCGCCCTGTCCCAGGATCTGGCTTGCCAGATAGTCTCTCAGTTGTCTGAACTCGGCCGCTGCCATGGGATGAACCCGTTGTTTTTATGGACGTTGTTCTTTTTATACTCCAGTTGTTCCAAGAGGGCGAGGGAGGGGGCCAAGATGACGGCAATTTAGTTTCAATCAGCCGTATGAAATTTGTGAGTGGATTGTTAATATGTGGCCCAATGAGGTCAGACCTCTGCCTTTTAACCCAAGGAGCCAGGATGAAACAGCCATTGAAACTGACGACTCGCCAGGGCGAACGGATTGCCGTCGTGGCGGGTCTGCGTACCCCTTTTGCCAAACAGGCCACCGCCTTTCACGGCGTGCCTGCGGTGGATCTTGGCAAGCTGGTGGTGAGTGAACTGCTCGCCCGTACCAGCCTCGATCCCAAGCTTATCGACCAGCTGGTGTTCGGCCAGGTGGTGCAGATGCCGGAAGCGCCCAACATAGCCCGCGAAATCGTGCTTGGTACCGGCATGAGCGTCACCACGGATGCCTATAGCGTGTCCCGTGCCTGCGCCACCAGTTTCCAGGCAGTGGCCAACGTCACTGAATCCATCATGGCCGGCACGGTCGACATCGCCATTGCCGGTGGTGCCGACTCCTCTTCCGTGCTGCCCATCGGGGTCAGCAAGAAGCTGGCCCGCGCCCTGGTGGATCTCAACAAGGCGCGCAATCTGCAGCAGCGCTTCAATATTCTGCGTGCACTGCGACTCAAGGACCTGATGCCGGTTCCCCCTGCCGTGGCTGAATACTCCACCGGCCTCTCCATGGGACAGACCGCCGAGCAGATGGCCAAGAGCCACCAGATCAGCCGCGAGGCGCAAGATGCGCTGGCCCATCGATCCCACACCCTGGCGGCGCAAGCCTGGGCCGATGGCAAGCTGAGCGGCGAGGTGTTCACCGCCCACGTGCCCCCCTACAAGTCGCCGCTGGAGCGGGACAACAACATCCGCGAGAGCTCGGATTTGGCGAGCTACGCCAAGCTCAAACCCGTGTTTGACCGGGTCCATGGCACAGTCACTGCCGCCAACGCCACCCCGCTGACCGACGGTGCCGCCGCCGTGCTGTTGATGCGGGAAGGGCGAGCAAAAGAGCTGGGGCTGGAGCCGCTCGGTTATATTCGCAGCTTCGCGTTTTCCGCCATCGACGTATGGCAAGACATGTTGATGGGTCCCTCCTATGCGACGCCGCTGGCGCTGGAGCGCGCTGGCATCACACTCGCGGATCTGACCCTGATCGACATGCACGAAGCCTTTGCCGCCCAGACCCTGGCCAACCTCAAGATGTTTGCGAGCGCCGAGTTTGCCCGTGACAAGTTGGGGCGCAGTCAAGCCATCGGTGAAGTGGACATGGACAAGTTCAACGTCCTCGGTGGCTCCCTGGCCTATGGTCACCCTTTTGCCGCGACCGGTGCGCGCATGATCACCCAGACGCTTCATGAGTTGCGTCGTCGGGGTGGGGGATTGGGGCTCAATACCGCCTGTGCGGCGGGCGGGCTCGGTGTGGCCATGGTGTTGGAGGTGGAATGATGAGTGCGAAGACTTTTTCCCTGACGGTACGTCAGGATGGCATCGGTATCCTCACCATGGACGTACCGGGCGAGAGCATGAATACCCTGAAGGCCGCCTTCGTGGACGAGATCCGTGCCGTGCTGGCCGAGGTGAAAAATAACAGCGAGCTGATCGGGCTGGTGGTGGTCTCCGGCAAGAAGGACTCCTTCATCGCCGGTGCCGACATCAGCATGCTGGCGGCCTGTACCAGTGCCGAAGATGCCCAGACCCTCTCTCGCGAAGGGCAGATCATCTTCGCCGAGATCGAGTCGCTGGCCATTCCGGTGATCGCCGCCATTCACGGCCCCTGCCTCGGTGGCGGGCTTGAGCTGGCACTGGCCTGCCATGGCCGTGTGGTGACTGACCACGGCAAAACCGTGCTGGGATTGCCGGAAGTACAGCTCGGCCTGCTGCCAGGTTCTGGCGGGACCCAGCGTTTGCCGCGCCTCATCGGCGTGGCCAAGGCGCTGGATCTGATGCTGACCGGCAAGCAGGTGCGGGCCAAACAGGCCAAGAAATTGGGGCTGGTGGACGATGTGGTGCCACCCTCTATCCTGCTTGATGCTGCCATCAAGTTGGCCAAGCAGGGCAAACCCCGCCATCAGTTGAAACGGGATCTGCAGGGCAAGGTGCTGGAAACCAATGCGCTGGGTCGCAAGGTGCTGTTCGATCAGGCACGCAAAGGCGTCATGAGCAAAACCCGCGGCAACTATCCGGCGCCAGAGCGGATCCTGGAGGTGGTGCGCATCGGCGTGGAAGAGGGGATGCAGGCCGGTCTTGCCGCTGAATCCCGTCACTTTGGCGAGCTGGTGATGACGGCTGAATCCGCCGCCCTGCGCTCCCTCTTCTTTGCCACTACCGAGATGAAGAAAGAGGTCACCTATCAGGGTGCCGAGCCACGCAAGGTCACCCATGCCGCCGTGCTGGGCGGGGGCCTGATGGGGGGCGGTATCGCCTTCGTCACCGCCACCAAGGCGGGGGTGCCGGTGCGGATCAAGGATGTGGCGAGCGCCGGTATTGGCAATGCCATGCGCTACAGCTACGACATTCTGGCCAAGAAGCTCAAGCGCCGTCACATTCTGCGCAGCGAGCTGGAAAAACAGATGAGCCTGCTCTCCGGCACCCTGGATTACTCCGGGTTCCATCGGGTAGACATGGTGGTGGAGGCGGTGTTTGAAGATCTCGCCCTCAAACACCAGATGGTGAAGGAGGTGGAGCGCGAATGCGGTGAACACACTGTGTTTGCCTCCAACACCTCCTCCTTGCCAATCCATCAGATAGCGGCAGAAGCGGCGCACCCGGAGCGGATCGTGGGGCTGCACTATTTCAGTCCGGTGGATAAAATGCCGCTGGCCGAGATCATTCCCCACGCCGGTACCAGCGCCGAGACGGTGGCCACCACGCTGGCGTTTGCCCGTGCCCAGGGCAAGACCCCGATAGTGGTGAAAGACGAGGCCGGTTTCTACGTCAACCGCATCCTGGCGCCCTACATGAACGAGGCGGCCCGCCTTGTGCTGGAAGGGGAGCCGGTGGAAGTGCTGGACAATGCCCTGCTGGACTTCGGCTTTCCGGTCGGCCCCATTACCCTGCTCGATGAGGTGGGGATAGACGTGGGGGCCAAGATCTCCCCCATCCTCGAGAAAGAGCTGGGTGGCGAGCAGTTCCAGGCACCCAAGGCGTTCGACAAGCTGCTGCAAGACGATCGCAAAGGCCGCAAGAACGGCAAGGGTTTCTACCTCTATGGCAAGGCTGCACCACGTAATCGGCTTACCGGCAAAGAGGGCAAGAAAAAGGTCGATGAGAGCGTTTACGCCGTGCTCGGGGTCAAGCCTGCGCCCAAGCAATCCAGGATGGAAATTGCCGAGCGCTGCGTGCTGATGATGCTCAATGAAGCAGCCATGGCGCTGGACAGCGGTGTGGTAGCCTCGGCGCGAGATGGCGACATTGGTGCCATCTTCGGCATCGGCTTCCCGCCCTTCCTCGGTGGCCCGTTCCGTTACATGGACACCCTCGGCATCGACCATCTGGTGGAGCGCCTCGAGCACTACCAGAAACGCTATGGCGACCGATTTGCCCCCTGCGATCGCCTCAAGGCAATGGCTGCGGAGCAGCAGCGTTTCTACGGGTAACGCTGTCGGAAACCTGATCCATGCTCTGCCTAATGGCCCGAGCAGGATGAAAGTGGTGGCCTGTTGCCTCGGATAACAAAAGACCCCCCTCAATGGCATGAGGGGGGTCTTTTTGTATTGCTATCCCGCTAGGGTGGCTTGCACGGGATGTGACTGCGATCGGCTAGATCCTCAAGCCGAGGAGTCAGGCCTTTTTCAGGTAGGCGGCGACCAGCACTATCTGTACGCCGTTGACCTTGCCTTCGATGTGCAGCGGGTTGTTGGTCAGGCGGATGCCCTTGACCAGGGTACCGCGCTTGGCGGTGAAGCCGCCGCCCTTGACGTCCAGATCCTTGATCAAGGTAACAGAGTCCCCTTCGACCAGCACGGCGCCGTTGGAATCCAGGGTCGGTACGCTGTCGTCATCGTCGCCAGCCTGGCCAGCTTCGGCCCAGGCCTTGGTCTCGTCTTCCATGTACATCATGTCCAGCATGTCCTGAGCCCACACTTCGCCCTGGCCGGACAGGGCTTTCAGCTGACGCCATGCCATGACCTGCACGGCAGGAACCTGGCTCCACATGCTGTCACCCAGGCAACGCCAGTGATTGACCACTGTGGTGTCCGGCTGTTCCAGCTGGCCACGGCAGGTATCACACAGGGCAAGGCTGTGATCATCATCGCTGGCCGGTGAGTGGGGCACAGCGAAGGCAGTCAGTGCCTGTTCGGCGCCGCACAGTTCACACTTGGCGCCTGCGCGCGCTTGCAGGATGGCATTGATGGTCATGTTTTGGTTCCATTCATGTTGGTAAAATGGCCCGCCTTGAGCGAACCAGGGTAAAGAGGGGGCGGAATATAGCATAAAACCCCTCTCTTTGTCAGGCCAACGCCCGGGCTCCGGGTTGTTTGCCTGGTTGACGCCTGTGCTTACAGTTGCCTGCCGGGGCAAGGCCAGGGTTAATGACCGCAGGTCAGGCCCAAGCCCGGCCTCATGGCGGCCGACCCCCATTGGCGAGTGCTTTTTGAGAAGGGATCGCTAAAATGAGCCTCTTTTTTGACTGCAAGGCAGGGGCAAGCGTGCTGGCTCAACGTTTTCAACAACTGGATAGATTGCTGACCGAGACCCGGCGCTGGTGGCAATATCAACCCTATCATCACCTGAATATGGCTTTTGCCGACGAGGCTCCCGCGCTGGCCGCACAGCTCAACGCCATGCCCCTCGAGCAGATCAATCGGCTCGATGGTGACATGGGGGCCCTGTGCGACCTGCTCGCCCCCTGGATCCCGGCGGGGGAGACGCTACACGCCTTGAGTGAACTTGCGCTATTTACCCCGGAGCCCATCCAGTGCGCCAAGGAGATGGCGCTGCACATGCCGGGTCGCAAGCAGGCGCAGATAGAAGCCTTTACCGGTTGCCTGCCACCCCATCAAGGCCCCTATCTGGAGTGGTGCGCAGGCAAGGGCCATCTGGGGCGGCTGGTCTCCCTGCATCGGCAGGCAGAGATCCTGAGCCTGGAGCTGCAAGGCCCGCTTTGTGAAGAGGGACGTCGGCTGGCGGCCCGCGACGGGGCTCGCATGCATTTCGTGCAAGCGGATGCCTTTGCGGCCGATGCCGGCCAGTTGCTCGTCACGGATCACCACGCCATGGCGCTGCACGCCTGTGGCGAGCTGCACACCCATCTGTTGTCGCTGGTGGCAGAACGTGGTGCCCAGGGGGTGACCATATCCCCTTGTTGCTATCACCTGATCCGCGGCACCCACTATCGCCCCTTGTCTGCTGCTGCCAAGGCCAGCGCGCTTGCGCTTGCCAAGGCGGATCTGCGGCTGCCGCTGCAGGAAACGGTTACGGCCGGCGCGCGCATCTCCCGTCTGCGCGAGCAGGAGGTGGTATGGCGGCTCGGGTTTGACTGCCTGCAACGCCAGGTGCGCGGGGTGAACGAATACCTGCCGGTACCCAATATGCAAAAAAGTCTGCTCACCGGCAGCTTCGAGGCGTTTTGTGAATGGGCGGCCGAGCGCAAGGGAATAACCCTGCCTGCGGGGATGGATCTTGCCGCTTTTCTGGCGCAGGGGGAGGCGCGTTATGGGGATGTCGCCCGCATGGAGCTGGTGCGCCATCTGTTTCGTCGTCCGCTCGAGATCTGGTTGGTGCTCGATCGGGCGCTCTTCCTGCAAGAGCATGGCTACCGGGTGGAAGTGGGAGAGTTCTGCGACAAGCCCATGACGCCGCGCAATGTTTTGATCCGTGCCGTGCGATCCTCGCTCGCATGAACCTGTGAGTGGCGTGCCCCGGATTACCCTGCGGCCAGCGGGGCAATCCGGGGATCATCAGACAAGTCATTGTCATGGCCAGTGGCCAGGATAAAAGGGTGAGGCAGGGCGATTATCATGCCGCTCTTGTCTTTCTCTATCCTGTTTCGACATCCCTGTGGTATGCCCACGTATCAGGCCGACATTCAGTGTCTCTTTTTATATGCTTTTCATGGCCCACGGCCACTAAGTGAAATGGCTCACAGAATCGTTTTATTTCTTAATTTTTGATGAGAATTTAGTTATAAAAAGGCCTATTCTCGGTATGAACTTTTCCGAGACAAGGACTGTGACCCATGTTCAAACCCAAGCGCTCTGCCTGGTTAGTTGCTGCTGCCTGTGCATTGCCAAGTTATGCCGCCATGAATATTCAGCCCGATCCACAAAATGCCGGTGGATATGTGATTGCTGCGCCAGAATTGGCCGTCGTTGAAAAAAGCAAAACTGCCAATCCCATGTATGGCGTCTGGTCAAAAGCATTGGCGACGCGGCCAAATAATATTGTCGATGCCATCATGCCAAGAGCGGCCAGCAACCCGGATAACGTCAAGCGGGTCGAGCGGGTGTTTACGGAGTCTGACTGGGAATATTTAACCCAGATGGCAGCGCCGGAATATACCTATGAACGATTCTTGCGGGCCATAGGTAAATTCCCGGCTTTTTGTGGTGAATATACCGATGGCCGGGATTCGGATGCCATCTGCAAAAAATCCATAGTGACCGCCTTTGCCCATTTTTCCCAGGAGACGGGTGGTCATATCAGCAAAGACAATATTTCTGATAATCCGCTGGCGCTGGAGGAGTGGCAACAGGCACTGGTGCATGTGCGTGAAATGGGTTGGTCAGAGGGGCAGGCGGGTTACACCACTGGGTGTGGGCAAAATGACTGGCAGAACAAGAAGTGGCCTTGCAGCACGGGGCAGGGCTATTTCGGTCGCGGCGCCAAGCAGCTCTCTTATCACTTCAACTACGGCGCCTTCTCGGAGGCGATGTTTGACGGCGATGCCTCTGTGCTGCTCAACAACCCGGGGCTGGTGGCCGACTCCTGGTTAAACCTGGCGTCCGCCATCTGGTTTTTCCTCACCCCCCAGGCACCCAAGCCCGCCATGCTGCATGTGATTGACCGCACCTGGGTGCCCTCCCAGCGCGAGATAGCGGCCGGTATCGGCTATGGCTTTGGCACCACCATCAACGTCATCAATGGCGGCATAGAGTGTGGTGAACAGAACAAAGACAAGGGTCAGCCGGTCAACCGGATCCGTTATTGGGAGGGGTTGGCCGAGCATTACCAGATCTCCGTCAAGGCCGACGAGAAGAACACCTGCTGGCAGCAGACCCCCTACGGCAGCCTGAATCTGAACGGCGCCACCGATGTGCTTTATACCAACTGGGATGGCAATTGGAAGTACTACCCGGACAGACCCGGCGGTTACTCCTTCGAATGTGAGCTGGTGGGTTTTCAGACCGCCTATTCGGCCCTGGTGCCGGGAGACTACGAGAAGTGTGTGACCAACTTTTACGGCTCCCATGCCAACTGGCCGAAAGTGCGTATTGTCGCCAAGCTCGATCCCGCACCGGTCGATCCGGTTGACCCGCCCGTTGACGGGCATGCTGCCTGGGATATCACCAAGGTTTATACGGCGGGGGCCAAGGTCAGTCATAAGGGTGCTGTTTATCAGGCCAAATGGTGGACTCAGGGTAATGAACCCGGCAAGGGCGACCCCTGGGCGTTGGTGCCCGTCAAGTGAGATACGTGTATCTTTCACTGTACTGACGTCATCAGTCTTGCATGTGACGAAATAATGAGAAGGGAGGCATTTTACCTCCCTTCTATTGTGGTTTTTAGTATCAATCCATTTAATGGATTGGCGGTTTTTATATACACCTGTGGCTAAGGTACATCGATGCAAGTAAACGAAGATGCATCAATCTCTTCTTGGCTAAGCAGCCCGAACTTCAATATTCTGGAACTGCATTCAGATGACTGCCACGGCTTGCAATTGCTGACGGATAACATGCACTCATTACCTGAGCAAAGGTAACTGGTTTGATTAAGGCGATTTAGCGCATTACGTTCATAGATAGACGCAATCACTGCGCCAACATTGGCTGCCGTATCTCCCTCACAAGAAAAACGCTCAACCATGATGTCTGTATTGGCGTGTCGAAACACCTGCTCAAGGCTGATTGGCAAGGTATCCCGTATTGGATTTGACATATGATCATATCGCCACACTATACCTGCCCCCATCACGGCACCGATCAGAAGCAAGGCCGCTGACTCAAACTTTTTCAATAGTGATCCCCTGTTGCTTGGATATTTGTCGTGCGGTATCTGTGACCTGTTTATGGCCATGATGGCAGATGGCAATACGCTATTTATTATCATGTCGCCTAAATAACTGATCCCAATAGTGCTACACCTTCGCTGTGCCATAGCCATTCCCCGGGAAAGGAGACACGGTATCCATGAAGTGTTTCACTCGGGCCAGCAGGTTTGCCATCCCTCTGCATTGATGATTGCGCGTGATGGTTTCATGTAACTTGTGCCATAGCCGTTCTATGTGATTAACCCAAGGGCTGTAAACTGGCTGGAACACCAGGCAGAACTTGGGATTCTTCTTCAACCATCGCTCGGTCTGTTTGCTTTTGTGAATGATGTAGTTATCGAGGATCAACGTGATGGTTTTGGCTCGTCGGTAGTGGTGGCGCAGCTTTTCCAGCATGGCAATAAACAGCGATGAGTTTTTCTTGATCCCGCTGACGTAAAGTACCCTTCCGTTGCCTGCGTGGAGAACGCCTGCCAGATAATGCTTGGCATTCTGCCCCGGTGTGACAACCCGCTTTT